>NZ_JBBMEJ010000004.1:0-189334 GCF_040096615.1 Blautia aquisgranensis | reverse complement strand
GCAGTCCGCTGTCACCAGAGGTGGAAAAAAGATATGCACAGCCATGCAACCGAAAACAAAGGGGACTGTACAGGGACGGAAACCGGAAGTATAACGCAGATGCTGTAGGTGCATATAACATCCTGAGAAAATATCTCTCCGTATCCGGAGCAAAAAAAGAACTGTCCGTAACCGGATTGAAAACACCTGAGATAATAAAAGTAGCTGTATAGCTCTAAAGAGCAAGCAGTAGTGGTGTCATGGACGCACCCTGAAAAGGCGGTATCCCGCCTTAATTCAGATGCTCTGGTAACTCAGTTGCCGAGTAGTTCACGAGCTTTAATTGGATTTTTTCACTCATGCCTTTTAAATATATCCTGGGAAGTGCGTGCATTGGATTGCAGGCTGTTTTGGGAAATGCCATGATGCAAAAATGTTTCGGTTATGAAATTTTTATACAACGTATGTTCTGGACAATAACAGGTACACTTCTGACCTTTATTTTATGTTTTCTGATGGACAGGTTGTTTGAAAATTTGTATACGAGTTACACAAAAGAGCTTCTGATCTATAGAAAAAACGCATGATTTTACCTGCATTTTGATATTGGAGATACATATTTCCTTGCATATCACGTTCTTTCTTGTTAAACTTGCTGTATCTTCGACTGTGGCGTTTTTCAGACATTCTCAATCTGAAAATTTCCAAATACAGATCGATATTCTTGTACATCAGTATTCATTTCTTTTACAAAGGACGATACCATTATACTTGCCATAGATTGCGATCTGCGGATCGGCGTTATCCGAAAAAAAGACCGGATCGAAAGTTCTTATGCACAGTTTTATCTTGAAGCGCTGAAAAAACATCTGGCAGAGGTCTGAAAGATAAGAATTCTTTCACAACTGCCAGAAATTTTTATGTCTACACCATAGTTTTAAACTATGAACAGCTCATGTTTTTATATATTTTTCAATCCTTTTCTTCCATGTTACAATAGCCCCGTCCAAAAAACGGATCTTCAAAATAATTTTGAAACTCACGAAATTTTTTTAAGAAAGAGAGGATATTACCTATAAGCAATTTACATTCCCCTTACCGTTATGACATCGTTGGCAGTTTCTTAAGACCAGAGCGTCTCAAAGATGCAAAAGCATCTTTCGAAGCGGGCACTCTTTCCCAGGAAACTTTTGACACTATTGCAAACGAAGAAATCACCAAAATCGTCCAAAAGCAAAAAGACCTCGGCTACCACATCATTACCGACGGCGAATTCCGTCGAACCTTCTGGCACCTGGATTTCATGTGAGGATTTGAAGGTGTCTCCCACAAACGAACTGGCAACGGCGTAAAATTCAACGCCGAACTCGCCGTCCGTGATGATGCCTTCCTCACTGGAAAGTTCAAAGCCAAAGCGCATCCTTTCGTTTACTATTACAAATTTTTAAAACAGTTCGAAGACGAAAATACTGTAGCCGATTATGTCTTCGCAAAAGAAAATGTCGATGCTCTCTATCTCGAATACGACGATGCCCGCTCCGGTGGTTTCGCCCCGCTTGCCAAAGTGTCCCCGGACAAAAAAGTCGTCCTCGGTCTTATCACTACCAAGTCCCCGGTGCTTGAGCAAAAAGAAGACATCATCCGCCGTATCCATGAAGCGGCAAAATACATCCCACTTGACCGGCTCTATCTCAGCCCGCAGTGCGGTTTCGCTTCCTGCGAAATCGGAAACAAACTGACAGAAGAAGAGCAGTGGGCTAAATTAGCTCTTGTCAGAGAAATCGCCGAAGAAGTCTGGGGCTGTTAGAGCACCCTCCTGTGGATCTGCCCATGCGGGCAGATTCTTTAACTGGCATGAAGCTTAAGGCTGTATCTACGAACTTTTTCTCGACTTTACGCATATCCTAAGTGCAGAAGGCAAAAAAGGAGCATCTCATGAAAAATAAAAAATGGCTCACACTTGCAACGGCAGTTATTCTTTCTGCAACAGCACTGCCGGTAACGGCATTTGCAGAAAAAAAGGACAATACGGAAGAAAACAAACTTATAGAAGTCACCTTAAACGAAGTAGCACATTCCATCTTTTACGCACCACAATACGTAGCAATCGAAGAAGGATACTTTGAAGAAGAAGGTCTGGATCTGACACTGGTAACAGGTTTCGGTGCAGATAAAGTTCTCACCGCACTGATCTCCGGCGAGGCAGATATCGGCTTCATGGGTGCAGAAGCTTCGATCTATGCTTACCAGGAGGGGGCAACAGATCCGGCAGTGAATTTTGCCCAGCTCACCCAACGGGCCGGGAATTTCCTGGTTGCCAGAGAAAAAATGCCGGATTTCAAATGGGAAGATCTGAAAGGAGAAAAAATTCTTGGTGGACGAAAGGGTGGCGTACATACATCCATGTAAATTATGAGACGATTGTGATTCTGTGTAACTGGGTGGATGGGATGAATAGTGCGAAGAATGTATAAAAGAAAAAGGAGAGGGGCCTCGGCACCCTCTCCCGATCGCAGGCTTCACAAGTTTCTGCAATCTGATCACTGATGAATACTATATTCTATTTTCTGCTAAAACGCAATAAAAATATATGAGATTCTGGATATTAGATAAGCATATTAACACATCTTATTTTCATAGTCCTGTAATTCATGAAAAATATTATCGACAAAAACAATGTTCTCTACAATGCGATACATCATAAAATATCTGTGATTCAAAAAATTGATACGGCGGTATCCATGCATACGAAGTCTTGGATTCTCACATAGCTTCAAACTGCCTGCTACATGCTTCAAACATTCAATGGTTGCATCATAATCGTCTAAAACATTTCGTGCTGCCTGCGTACTCTTTTTTTCAAAAATCAGATATTGGATGAATCTGTCTAAATCTTCTTCCGCATCTTTTGTCACTACAATTTTATAATCCATATTTTCCCCTCATATTGCGAGAAACCTCTGAAGCATCACGATATTTCCCCTCTGCTGCATTCTGGCGGGATTTTTCTAACTTCTCCAAGAACTCTGCTTCGGATAATGCTTCATATGGATTCGTGCGTGCTCTTTTAATTTCAAACGGAAAGCCATTCACAGACAAGGCCTGTGTTAAAAACATTCGGATTGCCGTTGTTGTATCTGTACCCAAATCTTTAAATAGCTCATCTGATTTTGCTTTTAATTCATCATCTACTCGAATTTGAATCGTGCTTGCCATATATGATTCCTCCTATTTTTTAACCATGCTATTGTCTTGTTATAACTAGAATAGCAAAGAAGCATTGTCAAGTCAATACATTTGCAATGTTTCAGCAATATTTCGTAAAGAAAACCATTCTTTCTTTTAACTCATCACTGAATTCTTCTAAGTCATTCATAGTGATCGCCCCTTCACTTAAAAGCGAAATCATCTTTGCAAAAACAGACAGAAAATTTATCCAGGCAGGTAAAAGAAGCAAAATCCAGCAGTATGCAGAAAAAAATGGATGATGCCAGACTCAGGGCGGATTATGAAAATCTACAACGTCTGGTAGAACGTATTCCACCGGAAATACTGGAATTGGCAAAAAGAGGTCAGTTAAGCCATTCAGACCGTGAACGATAAAAATATTTTAAAGTGGACAGACACGAAAACTGTCCACTTTTTATATGATAATGATAGAAAATTTAACAGAAAGGATGTGATAGCCTTGCGTAAACCAACGTATTATCTCTGGCGCAGCGACTTCTCCTCACAAGAAGAATTTGAAGCTGAACGTAAGAAATATACAGATAGTGGTTTCCGGGTTGTCATATTTCTGGACGGGAACTCGGATGCCGATATTCACAATGGTATCAAAACAATGGTTAGAAATCACTGGAATGATATATCATGATTTCAACAAACTGGAAGTTATCGCCTTGTTCCATCTTTAGGAAATTTGAATCATTGCTCCTACTGCATTATAGATTACATGTAACAGGAATGCTCCCCATAGGCAATTTGTCCTTTTATATACAGCATCGCAAAAAAAATGTAGTACAAGAAGCGATACTATGTATACCGCCGATAATGCATTGATAAATATTGCTCCAGATACTATCCATCTTACAGGATAATGTATGGATAAAAAAAGAACTGAATTAATTATACTAACAATCCATTGACCGTTTATGAGTCCAAACAGTCTTGTCTGTATGTACCCTCTAAATAGTATTTCTTCTTCAAAAGCAGCAAATAGAAATATAACCCAATTTAATAATGTAGGATTGATAAATGATACTGATTTCCCTTGGATTATATATAATGCCGTCTGTATAGCAAGTAGTACGAAACCTCCCGCTAAACCAAATACTATACTATTTTTGATATTATCAGAATTAATTCCAATACTTCTAATATTCTCTTTACTACAGTAAAAAAAGCAAAAGAATACTGCAATTAAAACCAATGGAATCAATATCTGCGATAAATTTAAAACAAAAACATTTGCATTTGTTGTATAAAGCCAACCTTGAAAGAAAGCACTACACATTATTAAGCAGTATGTTACAAGAGCTTTCATTCCATCCTTCTTTTCGTATTTTCTCAAATTACTTTTATACTGTACATTTACCCAGTTCATTTGATTTTCTCCACATACAGACTGATTCTATAATGCCTATATAAATTTCGATTGTATAATCACTTAATTTAAGGGTTTCATTAGCTGTTATATTTTATTAATAAACTCCCCGCTAACCCTTATAAACACTAACTTTTCTGTAGGTGAGCTTTCCCTTAGGTATTCCCTTGTGTTATATCGTTTCACAAGGTTTTACGAACCCTCGTAAGGGAAAAAATAAGGGAAGCAAAATCGCATAACACATTATAGCATAATATGAACGGACTGTGTGAACTGCTTGAAATGCTTTTTGAATTTTACAGAAAAGAGGATTGGTTTAATGAACATAATATATGCAGATTACAACATTTATCATAACAGCATTGATATATGCACTTATGCCGGATATATTCTTCGGATTGATTGTGCAAAGGCAGAGGAAGGATTAAAGACAACACCTAATTCAGAGTGTGCCTTGAATGCTTTGGCAATAGACAATCCTGTGAAGTATGCTCGACTTTATCTTGACGGTACTATGCAGATGTGGATAGATGCGGAAGATTTGTTGGAACTATGGTAAATAATTCTTAAGTCAAAACAAGCACCAAATGACATTACAAGTCATTTGGTGCTTGTTTTATAGATTCCATTTCTGCTTATTCGCATTGTTGTTCATTATATTGAATAAAAATAGCATAAAACACAACGTAATCGGAAACAGGAGTCCAATGCGCATGCCCACATGAATACTACCTCCAAACATGTCCGCACCCCTTCCTACAATGGCTGGACCTATGCTTCCTCCAAGATCACCTGCCATTGCTAAAAGTGCAAACATTGCAGTTCCTCCTGTTGGAAATGCCTTGGAAGAGATGCTGATTGTACCGGGCCACATGATTCCTACAGAAAACCCACATACAATACATCCAGCAAGTCCAATGATCGGATTTTCTGAAAATGACGCTAATAAATAACATACAAAACATAAGATACCGGAACCAATCATAAATCTGTTTAGTTTCATTTTATCACCGGCTTTTCCAAACAACACTCGTGAAATTCCCATCGTCACAGCAAACATACAAGGTCCGGCAATATCTCCCACTGCCTTTGAAAAGCCTAGGGCTGATTCTGCGTACGCAGATGCCCATTGTGCCATTGCAAGCTCCGATGCCCCGGAACAGACCATCATCACAATGGCAATCAGGAACATGGGATTTGAAAATAATTTTCTGATTCCCATTCCCTGTCCTTCCTCTACTAATGATTCAATCGGACAAGTTGCAAAATTAATAATATTGATAGCAGGAATTAATGCAAAAATAACAGCAAGCCATTTCCAGTTGCCAATTCCAAATAGCAGAAAGAAAACGGTCGAAACAAGTATAGTTCCAACTGCTCCCCAACAGTAAAAGGAATGCAGAAGGCTCATAGTAGCCTCCTTGTTCTCAAACGGACATGCTTCCATAATAGGACTTCCTAAAACCTCGATTAAGCCACTTCCAATCGCATACAAAATGACACTTATAATAATACCAATAAACGGAGATGGAATTATTTCCGGTAAAAATGCCAAACCTACAAGGCCTGCAGCCGAACATACTTCAGAAGCAACAATGCATACTCTATATCCAATTTTGTCCACGTACTTGGCACAAAACAAATCTACCAAAAGCTGTGTAAAGAAAAAGGATGTTGATATCATAGCAATGTTTCCAAGTGAAATATTGTAATCTGTATGAAATTTCAGAAATAGTAAAGGTGCAAAATTCGCAGCAACTGCCTGCGTAATAAATCCCAAATAACACGCCAATTTTGTCTTTTTATAATTCTTCATCATTTTTCCTCAACTCTCTTTGTTGTTATTCTTAGATAATGCTCATCTCCACACCAAACACTTCCCTCATAGAACGCACCTAAGTATCTTGGTTCACAATTCACTATAAATGACTTTTCAATAAGCATTAACATAAATTCATTTACCTGTTCCTCATTATCTAAAATGATAGAAATACATTCTTTTTCATCACATAAACCAAATTCAACCTGTGCATACATTTATCTTCTCCTTACGGCTAAATAGAACTATATAGTAATTTTGTTTATTTTTCACTATATAATATCGCAATTATGCTGTATAATATCGTAAAACAGATTGTTCGGGAGGGGACTGCCATGTCGCAGAAAGAAAAGAAAAAGCTTGTAAGTATAAAAACCGATGATACACTGATGGAAACTGCTTTACATGGGATTCATCTTTTTCCATACAAACTCTATGATGAAAACATAACCGATTATGATTTTAACTGTATTGACTGGCATTGGCATACCGAATTTGAATTTGTATATATCGAATCCGGTATAGTTCACTTTAATGTAGGAGAAGATAATTTTGACATGTCCGAGGGACAGGGAATATTTATTAATTCCAAAGTTGTTCATAAAATGCATTCCGAAAATGACGCTGTAATTCCAAATTTTCTCTTTCTTCCGTCTTTGATTGCTCCGAAAGAAAGTTTAATCTATCAGAAATTTGTGTTACCCTTTCTGAACTCATCTTTGGGTTATTACATTTTTTCTTCTTCACAGGAATGGCAGAAAGAAATTTTGTCTGAAATGCAAAAGCTTATACAGTTTAGCAGAGGTGAAATAAATGAACTACAAATATCTGTTCAATTACAAAAGATATGGGCACTCATAACTTCAAATGTTATTTGTTACCCAGAAACTCAAAATGTGAATGCTTCCTCACTTGCACGGTTACAAATGATGATGCAGTTTATACATTCGAATTACCCTGAAAGCATTTCTCTTTTGGATATTGCCAAAGTTGGGGAAGTGAGTATCAGTACTGCCTTGAATTTGTTTCGTAATGTACTGAATACATCTCCTGTCAACTATCTGATATGCTACAGGTTAAGGAAGGCAGCATTACTTCTTACCAATACAGAAAAAAAAGTAAGTGCCATTTCAATAGAAACTGGATTCAGTAATACAGATTATTTCTGTAAAACATTTAAGAGAATGTATTCCTTAACTCCTACAGAGTATAGAAACGTAAAGAAATGAATTATCCGACGAAAAAAGGGCGACTTATCTCGCCCCTTTATCTCTGCTATGGTAATTCCTTTGTGTATGCTGCTGATCAGCTTCTCTTTGATATATCCGTAATCTTTCTTCAAAGGTTGCTTTTGGTGGTGTTTTCTCCCCATAGTTTTCTTCCCATGTGGCAACATCCATCTGATACTTATACGTGGCATCCTGAGCGATTTTAATTGCATTATAGAATTGCTGTACAGTATCGAATCCATATCTTTTTACAATACCGGATAATCCCGATTTGAGAATATCTATTTCCTCATTCTTTCGCTCAATCTTACTGTCAAGCTCCCTCTTCTTGGTTAGTCTTGAAATACCGTGCAAATCGTCTCGTTTTATCTCCAGCAAATTCCTCTCATGCTCTGCTTTGAAGATTATTTCGTTTTGTTTATCCAGTTCATTCTTAATTCGCTGTAACTTTGGATAAACAGCTGCATCCGGTGGCATGGCAGGTTTGGGTGGTATAATATATAATAATATTACATAGTGCATAATATTTATATTTACATTTAGAAAGGAACGATTATGAATGCAGGATATGTCCGTCTCTCTAGAGACGATGATAAGAAAAATTACGTTTCCATAGAAAATCAGAAGCTGATTATCAGTCAATATGCCGATGATCATGGCGTAAAAATTGACCGCTGGTATGAAGATGACGGGATTTCCGGCTATATCTTTGACAGACCGGGATTTCAGCAGATGATGGCAGATCTGGAGCAAGAGATTGATACCGTATACGTTAAAGACTTCTCCCGCCTTGGCAGACATAATGCAAAGGTACTTCTGCTTCTGGATGAGTTCCAGGAGAGGGGCAAGCATCTGATTGTCATTGATGATAACTATGATTCCATGGATTCCAGTGATGACACCATTGGTATTAAAACATGGTTTAATGAAAGGTATGTGAAAGACACCAGTAAAAAAATCAAACGAGCCATCGGAGCCAGACAAAAAGAAGGAACTTTGATCACTAGGCCACCGTTTGGGTACCGTCGCAATGCAGAAGATAAAACGATTTTGGAGATTGTGCCAAAAGAAGCGGAATATATCCGGAAGATTTACGATTTATATCTTTCTGGTTCCGGTTATCGAAAAATCGCTACTTATCTGACAGAACACAACGCACCGACTTCTTCTATGATACAGCGGGAACGTGAAATCGAAGAAGGAAGATTATCCAAAAGGCAGGTTGCTTCCCAATGGTCGGATGCCATGATAAAAGAAATTCTGGATAATGATTTTTATATTGGAACATTCCGGCTGAAAAAGCGTGCAAGGAATACCGTTCATGGAAAAGACAAACGTGTTCCGAAGGAAGAACAGTGTATTTTTGAGAATCATCACCCAGCAATTATTGACAAAGCTACCTTTTCACTGGTGCAGGAGTTAAAGGAGAAACGCAACCGCACGAATTATCGTGGAAGCCGTGGACAGTGGCTTGGTTCGGAGATTCCCAATCCCTTTGGAAGCTGTCTGTATTGTAAGGACTGTGGCAGCCGTCTCACACCGATCAAGCGTCAGACATCCAACGGGGAACGGAAATATTATATCTGTACGACATATAATACCAAAGGCAGGCGTTATTGCTCCAAGGCTCATCTGATCGAAGAAGAAGATTTGATGGAGGATGTCCTGACTTATATCAAACTATGCAGAAATGCTCTCAGTGAAGTCATTGCTACCTATGATTTGAAAGATTTTGAAGCAGAAAAAAAAACAGTCGAAGAAAAACGACAGGAACTACATAGAGAAATCGGTGACCGAAAGAATCAGCTGAAAGTTTTACTTACACAGAAAGTAAAAGATCTGGCAGTTGCTAACGGAAATGAAAATTTGATCAATGAGACTTACGATTCCATGCAGAATGATTTGTTTGCTCAGATTCATGGTCTGGAAATGCAGTTAAAGGAACTGGATGAAGCAGCAATCGAAACGCCGGATGTAAAAGATAAATTACGGAATGCTCTTGATGTAGTAGATAAGATCATTGCCGGGGGAACGCTTGACCGCAGAGATATTGAACTTCTCATAGAAAAAATTGTGGTGGATGAGGACGGAATGCCGGAAATTACTTTAAAGTATGGACTATCCAATCTGATTCATTATAGTCCTGCCGATGAAATGAACCGCAGAGAAAATACGATAATTGCTATCGTAATGAAGCTGATCGCTGAGGATGAGCGTGGCTACACATCTGCCAAGTATCTGTCTGAGCACATCACAGATCTTGGATTCAAAAAGACAAAGCAGAGTATTCTGCCCTATATTGAACTGGTGAAAAGTCTTGGGATTCTGGAACCCACAGAAAACTCGCTGAAGCCGTACAGAATCGTAAAATCAAAAGAAGAAATTACGGTGCTTGTCAAAGGCTATCTGCCGGATACGTCAGATATATCAGCAGAAACCACCGCAAAACAACTATCGGGCGAATATTTACATTGTATCACAGGCGACAGGTGGCATGCCGGAAATGGTATTTGAATACATTCTGAAGAAAAACGGCATTGATCCAAAAACAGATCTCACCATAGATCAGAGCATAGACTTCGGCTCCACAGCTGCCGCCTTTACGGGAGATGATTCGGCTGCGTATACCGTGGAATTCGAGCCGTCAGCCACAATCCTGGAAAAAGAAGGTGCAGGATACGTAGTAGCTTCTCTTGGTGTGGATTCCGGATATGTTCCATACACCTCCTACAGTGCAAAAACCAGCTACATGGAAAAGAATCCGGAGGTTATCCAGAAGTTTACAAATGCGCTTCAGAAAGGTATGGAATATGTTAAAACTCATACACCGGAAGAAATCGCAGAAGTCATTGCCACGCAGTTTGCGGAAACAGATGCAGATACGATCACAACGATCGTACGGCGCTACTATGACCAGGATACCTGGAAAAACAATCTCATTTTTGAGAAGGAAAGCTTTGAGCTTCTGGAGGATATTCTGGAAGATGCAGGAGAGTTGAAAGAACGTGTGAAATACGAAGATCTTGTGACAACCAAGTATGCACAGAAGGCAGCAGAAAAATAAAAATCTGAACAAAAATAAGCCGTCCGTTTCAGGCATTTCGCATACCTGAAAGACAGGGCGGCTTATTTGTTTCATCGGATATGTTTTAGCGCATCATTTTATAATAGACAGGAATCAGCAGAGCGCAGGCACCGAACCATGCGAGCGGGCTGGCAATGCAGACAGAAGTATATCCCAGAATACCGGAAAGTCCCACAGTGGCGGCAATACGCATAACAAGCTCGATCATACAGGCTGCAAAAGGGGCGCGGCCGTTCTGCATGCTCTGAATCGAAGTACGGTAAACTGCCAGAAGACCAAGAATAAAGTAAAACGGTGCAACAATCGTCAGATATGCATCCGAATAATGATAGATCTCCGCTGTAGGAGCTGTGAGGAACATTCTTACGATCGGGTGGCGCAGAAGCAGGATGCCGATACACATGATAAGGTTAAAAAATTCCGTCTGGATGAGACAGGCACGTACACCCTGACGAATCCGATCTTTTTTGCCGGCACCGAAATTCTGTGCAACATAATTGGAAATAGCTGTCATCATGGCATTGTTTACAAGCACAGAAAGCTGATCAGCCTTGGATGCAGCAGTGTATCCGGCAACGGCAGCAGTTCCCAGTGAATTTACAACGGTCTGCATGGCAAGCTGTCCGATGCACATGACAGACATCTGAAATCCCATAGGGAAACCGGTTTTCAGATGAATCCGGATGGTATCTTTAAGATCATGGAAATCCTCCGCATGCAGATGCAGTACAGGAAAGCTTTTCAGACCGACGATCAGGCTGAGTACTGCAGAAAGAAACTGTGCAAGGATCGTAGCCCAGGCAGCTCCGGCAACTCCCATGTGGAAAGGTACGATAAAAAGGATATCAAGAAAAATATTCAAGACAGAAGAAAACACCAGAAAGTAAAGAGGTGTTTTGCTGTCACCCAGTGCACGCAGCATGTTTGAGATCATATTGTAAAAAACAGTTGCGCCGGTTCCCAGAAGAACAACAAACATATAATCGTAGGCTTCCCCTGAGATATCGGCAGGAATCTGCATCCATCGGAGAATCTGATGGGCAAGGAGACAGCAGACAAGTGTCAGGACAACTGTGAAAACGATACTCAGAAGAGTAGAAGCTGCAACACTTTTTCGCATTCCCTTTTCATCCTTTGCGCCGCACCTCTGGCCAAGGCAGATTCCGAAGCCGCCTGTAAAACCATTGATAAAGCAGAATACAAAATAAATGATAATACTGGTTGAGCCGACAGCGGCAAGAGATTCGGCACCCAGGGTCTTACCGACGATCACAGAATCGGCAAGCGTATAAAAAAGCTGAAACAGATTTCCAAGAATAACGGGAATCGCGAATTTCAGCAGAGACCAGAATGGATTTCCGGTGGTAAGATCCATTTCTTTACTTCTGGACATAAGCTCCTCCTTCTTGTACTATAAGAGTAATAAATATTTCACCGTGGAGAATTGTAAGATGACCAAGAGAAGAATTCTGGTAGATGATACCAGACGTGAGCTTTCGGAGCACGGAACAGAAACCTTTCCCATGACGGTTAATCATGACGATCTCTGGGCATTTGAAGGAAAAAGAGTTCCGATCCACTGGCACGATGACCTTGAGATCAGTCTTCCGAGAGAAGGCGAGGCCATATACCAGATCTACGAAAAAAGCTACATAGTCAGACCGGGAGAGGGGCTTCTTCTGAATCGAAATGTTCCGCACAGCTGCAGCTCACAGAATAATGCCCGGGCACGTTACAGTACGATTCTTGTCAGACCGGATTTCCTGTACGGAGATTTCGGAAGTGACATTGAACGGAACTGCTTCCGTCCTTTCCTGGAGAACTCAGCGGTCCCGTGCATTCATCTGAAAGGCACAGACGAAGGGGAAAAGGAGATTCTGAAGCTGCTGAATCAGGTGGAGGAAGTCTTTGACAGAAAAGTCTGCTGCTATGAATTAAGGATCAAAGGACTTCTGTGTGAGGCGTTCAGCATGATCCTTTCCGAAAACCGGAAATCATTTTCCAGATTTGTCCCTGCCAATCAGCTGGAGCTGGAACGCCTGGAAAAAATGCTGAATTATCTGAATGCCCGCTCCCAGGAAGTGATATCACTTCAGAGTCTGGCAGAGCAGGTGCACCTGTCCCGGGAGGTCTGCTGCCGCCTTTTCAAAAAAATGACCGGAAAAACCGTTACCGGATATCTGGAAGAATATCGTGCGAACAAAAGCTTCCCGCTGGTACAGAGCGGCCAGTATTCCATGACACAGATCGCTGACATGGTAGGTTTCAGCAGCGCCAGCCGTTTCGCCAGTGCATTTCGAAAACAATTTGGCTGCAATCCCGGAGAATACAATTCTCTGAAAAAGAAAAAGATGTAGACAACACATATGTCTGCGTCTTTTTTTTCTGCATGCTCATTATAGAGAAACATGGAAAAAAATGCGATTCCGGTATTGCTGATTTTGATACAGATATTGATTTATCTCAGCAGCTCCGGTATAGAACTGTGCAGCGAAAGTGGATTGCGAACAACAGATCGATCTGATTAGATGATGAGATGAAAAAAAGTTTAAAAATATTGAAAGATTTAAAAACGGGAAGCTGCGACGAGAAAAAACAGCAGGTATAAAAGTCATAAAAATGCAGATTATGTCAGAAAAGCAGGTCAAGTTTTAGCATATTTAGAAAATGTGGAACTGTTGCATTAAACGTTTAAAAATATAAAAGTTCGAGAAAAATACAAAAGTTTATACTGCTTTAAACTTTTTAAATGAAAAAAATAGTGAAAAATAACTAAAAAACAGCTTTTAAATTTATAATAAATGTAGAAATAGTAAAAAACAGTTGAAAACAACTAAACGATGTGGTAAATTTATTTCAACAAAACACGAGACGTACTAAACGAAATTCATGAAAAGTTTAAAGGAGGACATGTTATGAATTTTAAAAAGGTAATGGCAGCAGCACTTGCAGGAGCAATGGTATTCGGAATGGCTTCATCCGTAAGCGCAGCAACAGAGGTTACATTCTGGACACTGAACACAAGACAGGAAGCAGTTGAGCCGATCGTAGAGGCATTCAACGAAGCAAACCCTGATATTAAAGTAACCGCTTCTTTCTATGATACAGACGGTATCAAGGATGCCTGCAAGGTAGCAGCTTCTTCCGATACACTGCCAAGCATGTGGTTCAACTGGGGCGGCAGCCTTGGTAAATTCTATGCAGACAACGGCAAGACATACGACCTTACCGAGTACGCAGAGAAGAACGGCTGGAACGATAAATTCACAGAGTCCGCATTAAACCTCTGCACATTCGACAATAAGCTTGCAGGATATCCGACAAGCTACAATGCACTTGGTGTTTACTATAATAAGCAGATCTTTGATGAGTGCGGAATCGAAGTTCCAACAACTTTCGATGAGTTCGAGGCAGCTCTTAAGACTCTGAAAGATAACGGATACACTCCAATGGAAGCAGCCGGACTGAACGGATGGCACGTAATGAGATGGGTAGAGCTTCTTGTAGAGCATTTTGCAGGCGCTGAGGAGCATGACAAGATGAACACATTTGAGGAGAGCTGGGACAACGAAGCAGTTGTACAGGCCCTTACCAAATATAAAGAGTGGGTTGACGCAGGATACTTCCCGGATGGATTCCTTACCCTCGACCCGAACGATGCGATCATGCCATTTGGTTCTGGAGAGTGTGCAATGGATCTTGAAGGACAGTGGTATGACGGACAGATCCTTCAGAATGATCTGGATATTAACAACTATGGTGTATTCGCATTCCCGTCCGGTGGTGACAACCGTATGTCTGCATTCGCAGAGATGACAGAGTTCAATGCAAACCTTTCCGACGAAGAGCTTGATGCATGCGTGAAGTTCATGGATTACTATCAGAGCGATGAGAACGTTGAGAAATACGGTGAGTACTACAATGTACCGCTTCCAGTACAGGGCGCTGAGGCACCGGCAGATCAGATTAACGTAAACGGCATGCTTGAGACATCTAATAAGAATGGTACATTCACCATCACAGACCAGGCATTCCCGACAGAGGTTGCTGATGTTCTCTTCAATGCACAGGATGCCATCGCTAATGGCGAGATGACACCAGAAGAAGGTGCAGCTAATATCCAGAAAGCAATCGAGGATTATCAGGCTAAATAATTAAGCATGGCAGAGCGGCCAAAGCGCAGTCTTTGACCGCTCATTGCTTTTGAGCAAGATGTGCAGACGGTACATTTTGCGGGAATAAGAGTGGAGGGATTCCGGAATGAAAAAAAAGAGTAAAATTGAATTCAGCGCATACGCATTTCTTATACCGGCTGCAGTCATCTATCTTTCAGTTATCGTAGTACCGGTATTTTACTCACTGTTTATCAGTTTGTTTAAATGGAATGGTGTTGCTGAGAAGGAATTTGTCGGACTGAGCAACTATGTAAAATTATTCACTGATGATCCGACATTCATGATCGCATTAAAGAACAATTTAATCTGGATCGTGCTTACGATCGTACTGATGATGACCGTTTCTCTTGGATTTGCAGTCATCCTGAACAAGCAGTTCCGCGGACGTACAGTTTTCCGTGCATTTTTCTATTTTCCGTGTGTAATCGCGCCGATCGCAGTAGCCATCATCTGGAGATGGATCTACAATCCGAACATCGGATTTATCAATCAGTTTTTCAAAGCAATTGGTGTTAATTTCAAACAGACATGGATCTCTGATCCGAAGGTCAGTCTGTATGCGATCTTTGCAGCTGCGCTCTGGCAGGGAATCGGACAGCCGATGATCCTGTTCCTGGCAGGTTTACAGTCTGTTTCACCGGATGTCCTTGAGGCAGCTACCATTGATGGAGCAGGTCCGGTCCGTAAATTCTTCAGTGTAACCGTACCGCTTATGAAAGAGACATTCGTAATGGTTCTTGCAACACTGATCGTAGCAGCAATGAAAGTTTATGATATTGTACAGGGTCTTACAGGCGGCGGTCCGAACAACTCCACACAGGTACTTGCCACCTATATGTATTCACAGACTTTCCAGTATAACAATGTAGGTATGGGTACGGCAGTTGCATGTGTTATGGTCGTTATGATGCTGATCGTAATTGTGCCGTATGTTTCCTTTACAGCAAAAGAAAAGTAGGAGGTACAGACAATGGACGGAAAAAGTAAAAAAATTACAAAAAAAGTGCTGCTGTATGTGCTTCTGGCAATTCTCGCACTGATCTGGATCATACCGATCTTTACACTGGTAGTAACAGCACTGAAACATAAAAAAGATTTCATGAGTGGTTTAAGCCTGTTTCAGCTTCCGGCAGAAATTGCCTGGGATAACTTTTCAAAAGCTATGACACAGGGACGTCTCTTTACTTATATGAAGAATGACCTTATCATTTCCTGTCTGAAAGTACCGCTTGGTATTTTCGTAGGAGCCATGGCTTCTTTTGCACTGACAAGACTGAATATCAAACACCGTGTGGGAATCTTTGTATTCTTCCTTATCGGTATGATGCTTCCAATGCAGACAGCACTTGTGCCGATCAACATTATCTACAGCAAACTGAATCTTCTGAATACATACTTCGGATTATTCTATGTATATATCGGTTTCGGTATTTCCTACTGTATCCTGATCATGCGAGGTTTTATGCTGGGAATTCCGAAGGATATTGATGAGGCAGCATGTATTGACGGTTGTAACAAATGGCAGCTTTTCTATAGGATTATCCTGCCGATCGCAAAACCGGCGATCGCAACACTGTTCATTACAGACTTCCTTTCCACATGGAATGAGTACCTTCTGGCCAGCGTTATCATCAACGACAACACAATGAAAACAGTACCGGTTGGTATTATGACCTTTGTTGGTGAGCATGGAACGGATTATGGTTATCTGTGTGCAGGTGTACTTGTTTCCGTTATCCCGGTTATGGTTGTATATCTGATCTTCCAGAGATACTTTGTAGAAGGTATGGCAGGAGCAGTTAAATCCTGATTTACAGAAAGAAAGAGGACGAATTATGAGTACTTGCAAATTTACGGAATCTGTAGAAAAATGGGGAACATTCGAAGCAGAGATGCCGGGAGAACGTGACGGAAATCCGTTTACCGATTATGCGATACAGGGAACCTTTAAAGGCAAAGAAGAGACAAAAACTGTAGATGGTTTTTATGATGGAGACGGAATCTACCGTGTACGTTTCATGCCTTCCTTTGAGGGAGATTATACTTTTGAGATCAAAGGCAGCTTTTCTGATGAAGTGTACATCGGTGCATTCCATGTAACACCTGCAACAGAAGGCAACCATGGACCGGTTCGTGTATCCTATACTTACCATATGGCATACGAGGATGGAAAACCTTATTATTCCATTGGAACGACCTGCTATGTATGGGAGCTTCAGAGTGAGGAGCTTCAGAAGCAGACACTGGAGACACTGGCAGACAGTGCGTTTAACAAGATCCGTTTCTGTGTATTCCCGAAACACTATGATTACAACCTGAATGAGCCGATCAGCTACCCGTATGAGGGAACTCCTATGGACAGCTCTGTGCTGACATCTGATAACTTCCAGGAATATGTTGGCTGTGCAGAAGGCAATAACTTCGATTACAAGAGATTCAATGTGAAACATTTCCAGCACATTGATGACTGTGTGAAGAAGCTGATGGATCTGGGAATCCAGGCTGATATCATTGTAATGCATCCGTATGACCGCTGGGGATTCAGCGAGATGAGCGCAGAGTGCGATGATCTTTACTGGAAATATCTCATCGCCAGAGTAAGCGCATACAGAAATGTATGGTGGTCTCTTGCAAATGAGTACGATCTTTTCCCGAAAAAGGCCACAGAGGACTGGGAGCGTTACGCATCCATCATTCAGGAGAAAGATGTTTATAATCATCTTCGTTCCATCCATAACTGCAAGAGCTTTTATGATTATACAAGACCGTGGATCACACACTGCAGTATCCAGAGACAGGATCTTTATAAATCCTCGGAGATGGTAAATGAGTGGCGTATCCGCTATAAAAAACCGGTAGTTCTGGATGAGATCGCTTACGAGGGAAATATCCAGCACGGCTGGGGAAATATCAGCGGAAAAGAAATGACAAGACGTTTCTGGGAAGCATTCTGCAGAGGTGCATATCCGGGACATGGCGAGACATATATGAATGATGAGGGAATTCTCTGGTGGTCCCATGGCGGCAAGCTTCATGGAGAGAGCCCTGAGAGATTCAAGTTCCTTCAGAAGATCATGGAGGAGACTCCTGCACCTGGACTTCGCCCTCTTGAAAATCAGTGGGATGAGGTTGGGGCATCTGTAGACAACAGTCTTCAGGATATTAAATATTATATTTTCTATTACAGCTTCATGCGTCCGTCATTCCGCGAGTATCATATTGATGATGAAACAGAGTTTGAGGTAGAAGTAATCGATACATGGAACATGACCATCGAGAAAAAAGGAACCTTTAAAGGCAAGTTCCGGATTGACCTGCCGGGAAGAGAGTATATGGCTGTGCGCGTGCGCGAGGTTAAGTGATTTATGGGGAGCTGCCGGAGAGGCGGCTCCCTGCTTTATGTTGACAGGAAAACCAAAAGTGTTTAGAATCAAGGAGAAGTTTAAATCAAGAGGGATCAGAATGAAGATAAAGGCAGCAGATATAGCGAGAAATCTTAATCTTTCCAAGGCAACGGTATCCCTGGTTTTAAACAATAAACCAGGAGTCAGTGAGAAAACCCGACGAAGGATTTTTGATTATATTGGAGAGGTCACAGGAGAAGCAGAACGACAAAAAGAAGAAAAAAACAAGCAGGAATTAGAGAATAAAAATATCATCAAGGTACTTTTTATTGATAATGATCTCAGATTCCTCAAGAATTTTGAATTGGATGTATGCCCGGACAGCCTGACGGTATTTGAACAGGAAGCCAGAAGAATGGGCTGTATCATCAGCGTGACTTACGCTTCTTCACAAAAAAAAGAAGATGTGGAGCGTGTAGTGCGTGAGGCCAATGAGGAAAATGTGGCAGGTGTGATCCTGTATGCAACGGAGATGCAGCCGGATCAGTTTCCACCGTTTCGGGCAATCCGAAAGCCAATGGTGATCTATGATAATGATCTTGGGAATGAATATCATTGCGTTACCTTCGGTGGGGTGGAAGGAATCAGGGATGGTGTGGATTATCTGGTTTCCAGAGGCTGCCGGAATATCAAATATCTGGCCAATACCCAGAATATTTTTAATTTTCAGCAGCGTCGTGCGGGATTCCGTGCAGGACTTCGGAAGAATGGTCTGCCACTGGAGAAAGAATCTATCTACCCGCTGGGAGAAACTACCAGTGAGGTATGTGAGGCAACATTGAAATATCTGGAGACGCATGAATTGCCGGATGCCTTTATCATGGAAAATTATCAGATTTCCATTGGAGTGATGCGTGCGTTACGGCAGAAGAAGATTTCGGTTCCGGAAGACATCTCTCTTCTGGGAGTAGATGAGCTCCCGGATTATCTTACCGGAGATATCCTTCTTACCACGCTTCGGATGGAGCATCTGGAACGTGCACATGTGGCCATGCTTTTTCTGGAACAGGAGATGAAGGGGGCGATTTCCTGTAAATTCAAATCGTTTTCCACCTGTAAGATCATTCCGGGGCAGACGGTCAAATAAAATGGAAATACAGATGAGGAGAAAATAAAATGTTATTTTTTGTAAACGATTACTGCGAGGGAGCGCATCCGGCGATCCTTGAAAAACTTGTGGAGACAAACATGGAGAAGCTTTCCGGATATGGCACAGATAAATACTGTGATTCTGCAAAAGAAAAGGTCCGCAAGGCATGTGGCTGTCCGGATGCAGAGGTGTTTTTTCTGGTAGGAGGAACTCAGACCAATGCGACAGTTATCGGTTCCGTGCTGAACAGATACGAGGGTGTACTGGCAGCTGAGACTGGTCATGTAAACTGCCATGAAGCCGGTGCTATCGAGTATACCGGACATAAGGTTCTGGCACTTCCGGCAGAGAACGGAAAGATCAAAGCAGAGAGTATAACCGAATATATCGAAACTTTTTACGGGGATGAAAGTCATGACCATATGGTATTTCCGGGAATGGTATATATTTCCCATCCTACAGAATACGGAACGCTTTATACAAAGAAAGAACTGGAAGAAATCTTCAATGTGTGCAGACATTATGAGCTTCCGCTGTTCCTGGACGGAGCAAGACTTGGATACGGCCTGGTAAGCCCGGAAACAGATGTGACACTTGAGGATATTGCGAGATATACAGATGTATTCTACATCGGCGGAACCAAGGTAGGAGCACTCTGTGGTGAGGCAGTTGTTTTTACGAAAAAAGCTCCGAAACATTTCATGACTATGGTGAAGCAGCAGGGAGCTCTTCTGGCCAAGGGGCGTCTTCTGGGAATCCAGTTTGATACTTTATTTACAGATGATCTGTATACAAAGATCAGCCGAAACGCCATTGACACTGCTATGAAGCTGAAAAAAGCTCTTCAGGAAAAAGGCTACCAGCTTTATATTGATTCTCCGACAAACCAGCAGTTCATAATCCTGGAAAATAATAAAAAAGAAGAACTTGCAAAAAAAGTCCGGTTTGATTTCTGGGAGAAATATGATGAGGATCATACAGTGATCCGTTTTGCTACAAGCTGGGGAACGAAGATGGAAGATATTGATGCGCTGATCGAATTGCTGTAGTGCGTATCATCCTGAGAAGATCATAAAGTAGAAATAATTGCAGGAAATTTGGTATAAAATAATTCCCTGCAGGATCTGCAAAATCAGGTACAGATATAATATCCTTGGCAGTATGCCCGATGAAGAGATATATTTATATCATCTGTTTTGTAAATTCCTGCGGGGTTTTTATTTTTTGGTCTGTGAGGAATTATAATTTTTTGCCCTTCTCAGCGGCAGCAGTCAGAGCTTCAAATACAGCACTGCGGAAACCGTTTTTCTCCAGTGTGCGTACACCTTCGATGGTAGTTCCGGCAGGGGAGCAGACCATGTCTTTCAGATCGCCGGGATGTCTGCCTGTTTCAAGAACCATCTTTGCACTGCCAAGTACTGTCTGGGAAGCGAATTTGTAAGCCTGTTTACGGGGCATTCCCTGACTTACGGCGGCATCTGCCATAGCTTCGATGAACATAAATACATAAGCCGGTGCACAGCCGCCTACAGCACCTGCAGCATCCATAAGACGTTCGGGTATCACTTCTGTGCATCCGAAGCTGTCTGTGATTTTAAGAATTTCATCGAGTCCTTCTTTGGAAACGCGCTCGTTGGCGCATACAGCAGTCATGCCTTCACCAACCTGTGCGGGAGTATTTGGCATGAAACGGACAACTTTCAGAGGAAGGCCGGCTTTTTCTTCCAGCCATGCAAGGGTCTTGCCCGGGGCAATTCCAATGATAGTGTGATCTGCTGTGAGGCTGTTGTGGACTTCATCTAAGACTTCCTCGTAGAACTGGGGTTTTACTGCAAGTACAATAGTTTTTGCAGATCTGACCACCTCGTTGTTATCCGGAGTGGTGACAACACCGAGATTTTTTTTGCTGCGTTCTCTGCCTTCTTCTGTAAGGTTGGAAACAATGATCTCATCTTTTGAAAAAATCCCCTGTCGGAGAATACCGCCGATCATTGCAGAGCCCATATTTCCACATCCGATAAAACCGATCTTCATAATAAAAATCCTCCTTGAAATTATGTTTTATAAAAAAAGACACGCTCCCAAAAGCGTGCCTCCCTTGGCAATGAAAGCAGATAACGGGAGTCGAACCCGCCTCCTCAGCTTGGGAAGCTGATGTTCTACCGATGAACTATATCTGCCTGCAATCCCAATTATAGCACTGGAAATAAGAAATACAAGAGCTGATTTTCCGTCAGGGAAATTCCCTAGTTTTATTGCGAAATGTTGGCTTATATGACTTTTTGAGATTTATTACCATCCCTGGCTCATAGTGCTGTTATGATATTTTGTAGAATAAGTTACATCTTCTCCGAACCATTCCGGAGCCGTGTAGGCATTGGCAGCTTCCTCTGTAGGAAATTCTACCTCTGCAAGAAGAACCCCCTCGTATTTGCCATGAAAAACATCCAGCTCAATGAAAAGTCCGTCTTTTTCCGGAATCACGTAGCGGTCTTTTGTAATAAGAATCCCATCGGCCTTAGGTTTCAGATGTTCATATGCCTCGGAGGTGAGAGGAAGATTGTATTCTTCACGGGCCATCAGCCCTTTGGATTTATAAGTGAGAAAATAATCATCGTCCTGTCTGCGGATGCGGACGACCGGCGAGGTGCA
Organism: Blautia aquisgranensis; assembly: GCF_040096615.1. Classification (NCBI taxonomy): domain Bacteria; kingdom Bacillati; phylum Bacillota; class Clostridia; order Lachnospirales; family Lachnospiraceae; genus Blautia; species Blautia aquisgranensis. Next base: position 167,298 of record NZ_JBBMEJ010000004.1, on the reverse strand, counting down.
TAAGTATCCCTGTTCGATTCTGTGACAGGGATAGGGAGCCAGATCATCCGGAAGATTTTCTTTCGGGATCAGAAATTTTCGTTCGATTTCCATGAAAAAGATACCTCCTGTCTGAAATTTGCTGAGTCCAGTTTACACGAAAAAGAACAGATTTGCAACGCCGGAGCTTTTTTACCGCATTTTCCTTGACATTTCGGGCAGAAAAAAGCATTATGAAAAGGAAAAAAGATGCCGGCATGAACCGGAGATACACGTAATGAAAGGACGGGAAATATTATGAGCAAAGTATATATTTTTTTCGCAGATGGTTTTGAAGATATTGAAGGTCTGACGGTGGTAGATCTGATGCGTAGAGCCGGTATTGATATTCAGACTGTATCTATAAAAGAGACAAAAGAGATTCGGACTTCTCATGGAATCAATCTTCTTACAGACGCTGTTTTTGGCGAGTGTGATTTTTCTGATGCGGATATGCTGGTGATTCCGGGAGGAATGCCAGGAACCAGATATCTGGAGGAATATAAGCCGCTTACAGACCTTCTCGGCGATTTTTACAGGAAGGGCGGCAAGGTGGCTGCAATCTGTGCGGCACCGGGTGTTTTTGAGAGACTGGGCTTTTTAAAGGGCAGAAATGCCACTTCCTATCCGTCTGTAATGGAACAGCTTACCAGCGCAAAAACCTCTCTGGAGCCGGTAGTCGTGGATGGAAATGTGACTACAAGCAGAGGACTCGGAACAGCTATTGATTTCAGTCTTTCCCTGATCCGTCAGCTGGAAGGAAGAGCGAAGGCAGAGAAAATCGCGGAAGAGATCGTATATTCCACAGAGATTTTTTATTAAAAAGAAGCTTAAGCGTAACCTTTTAAGGATAAGATGGAAGATACAGGACGGAGATTGGAGAGTTTTACGAAAAAGAAAGGCTTTCCGGCTACATAACCCGAAAAAAATACTGGCGTTTTTACAGTGGTTATGCTATACTACAGAAATGACTGTAAATATATAAAATGCGAGTATTAACTATTATATAAGGTATTTAACTCGATATAATTAAGGAGGAACAAGAAACATGAGTTTACAGGTGGAGAAAATGGAGAAAAACATGGCGAAACTTACAATCGAGGTTTCCGCCGAGGATCTTGACAAGGCAATGCAGAACGCATATCAGAAAGCAAAAGGCAGAATTTCCATTCCGGGATTCCGTAAAGGAAAAGCTCCTAGAAAGATGATCGAGCAGATGTACGGTAAGGGAGTATTCCTTGAAGATGCAGCTAACGCTCTGATCCCTGAGCATTACAGCAAAGCACTTGCTGAATGTGACCTTGAGATCGTTTCCCAGCCTAAGATCGATGTAACACAGGTTGAGCCTGGCAAACCATTTATCTTTACAGCAGAAGTAGCTACCAAACCAGAGGTAACTCTTGGCGACTATAAAGGACTTGAGGTTCCGAAGTCTGAGACAGAGGTAACAGACGAGGAAGTTGAGGCAGAGCTTAAGAAAGAGCAGGAGAAGAACTCCAGAACTATCACAGTTGAGGATCGCGCAGCTGAGAACGGCGATACAGCAACAATCGACTTCGAGGGCTTCGTAGACGGAGAGGCATTCGAGGGCGGTAAAGGAACAGATTATCCGCTGACACTTGGTTCCAACACATTCATCCCGGGATTCGAGGAGCAGCTTGTGGGTGCTAAGACAGGTGACCACGTAGAGGTTAAGGTTACATTCCCGGAAGAGTACCAGGCAAAAGAGCTCGCTGGTAAAGAAGCAGTATTCCAGTGCGACGTTAAGAAGATCGAAGCAAAAGAGCTTCCGGAGCTTGACGACGATTTCGCTAAAGATGTATCTGAGTTTGATACACTTGCTGAGTACAAAGAGGATGTTAAGAAGAACCTCGTAGAGAGAAAAGCAGAAGAGGCTCGTCGTGCTAAAGAAGACGCAGCAGTAGATAAAGTGATCGAGAATGCCCAGATGGATATTCCGGAAGCAATGATCGAGACACAGACACGCCAGATGCTTGATGACTTTGCAAGAAGAATGCAGTCCCAGGGTCTTTCCATGGAGCAGTACTTCCAGTTCACAGGCCAGAGCGTTGAGAAGATGATGGAAGACATGAAGCCACAGGCTCTTAAGAGAATCCAGACAAGACTGGTTCTTGAGAAGATCGCTGAGGTAGAGAACATCCAGCCAACAGAGGAAGAGGTTAACGAAGAGATCTCCAAGATGGCAGAGATGTACAAGATGGAAGCAGACAAATTAAAAGATCTCATCGGTGAGAACGAGATGGAGCAGATGAAGAAAGATATGGCTGTTCAGAAAGCTGTTACATTAGTTGCCGATGCAGCTGTAGAGGCATAATAAACCTCGGAAATGGAGGGCAAAATGAGTTTAGTACCTTACGTCATTGAGCAGACCAGCAGAGGAGAAAGAAGTTACGATATCTATTCAAGACTTCTTAAGGACCGAATCATTTTCCTTGGAGAAGAGGTAAACGATGTCAGTGCTAATCTGATCGTTGCGCAGCTTCTCTTCCTGGAAGCTGAAGATCCGTCCAAGGATATCCAGCTTTATATCAACAGCCCGGGCGGTTCTGTAACTGCCGGAATGGCAATCTATGATACAATGCAGTATATCAAGTGTGATGTATCTACTATCTGCCTTGGAATGGCAGCCAGCATGGGAGCTTTCCTCCTGTCCTCCGGTGCCAAAGGCAAAAGATACGCACTTCCGAATTCAACGATCATGATTCACCAGCCGTCAGGCGGTGCACAGGGGCAGGCTACTGAGATCCAGATTGTAGCTGACCAGATCGCAAAAACTAAAAAGAAGCTGAACGAGATTCTTTCCATGAATACCGGACAGCCTCTTGAGATTGTGGAGCGGGATACTGACCGTGACAACTATATGACAGCTGAAGAAGCTAAGGCATATGGGCTTATCGATGGTGTTGTGATCCACAAATAATGCGTAAGAAAAGACTCCTGTAAAAACACAGGAGTCTTATCTTGCTTTAAAAAGAAATTTTAAATGTCTGCGGGAGGCGGACATTTACGCTTAGAAAGGAAACAAAATCATATGGCAGATAAAGTAAGAGAAGGAAAGGTAAGATGCTCCTTTTGCCATAAGACCGAAGATCAGGTACGTAAGCTGATCGCAGGTCCGGATGGAGCATATATTTGTGATGAATGTATCGGTATCTGTTCCGAGATCATGGAAGAAGAGTTCAGCATGTATGACCGCGAAGATGATTACGGAACAGGAATCAATCTTCTGAAACCGGAAGAGATCCACAGCATTCTGGACGAATATGTTATTGGACAGGACGATGCCAAGAAGGCTCTTTCCGTAGCTGTTTACAATCATTACAAGAGAATTCTTGCTTCCAGAAATCTGGATGTTGAGCTGCAGAAGAGTAATATTCTGATGCTTGGCCCGACCGGTTCCGGTAAAACACTTCTTGCACAGACCCTGGCAAGACTTCTGAATGTTCCTTTTGCCATCGCAGATGCCACAACTCTCACAGAGGCAGGCTATGTAGGCGAGGATGTTGAAAATATTCTTCTGAAGATCATCCAGGCAGCAGATTATGATATTGAACGTGCACAGTACGGAATCATCTATATCGATGAGATCGACAAGATCACAAGAAAATCAGAAAACACTTCTATTACAAGAGATGTGTCCGGCGAAGGCGTACAGCAGGCACTTCTTAAGATTCTTGAGGGAACCGTTGCAAGTGTGCCTCCGCAGGGAGGCAGAAAGCATCCGCATCAGGAATTTATCCAGATCGATACCACCAACATTCTGTTCATCTGTGGTGGAGCTTTTGACGGACTTGAGAAGATTATCGAGTCCAGACAGGATACCAAGTCTATTGGCTTTGGCGCAGAAGTTTCCGAGAAGGAAGAGCGCAACGTAGGTGAAGTTCTCAAGGAAGTAATGCCGGAAGACTTTATCAAGTTTGGTCTGATTCCGGAGTTTATCGGACGAGTTCCGGTTGTTGTAACACTGGATTCACTGGATGAGAATGCACTGATCCGTATCTTAAAGGAGCCTAAAAACTCCCTTACCAAGCAGTACGATAAGCTTTTTGAGCTGGATGGCGTAGAGCTTGAGTTTAAGGATGAGGCACTTGAAACCGTTGCACGGAAATCGCTTGAGAGAAAGACCGGCGCCAGAGGACTTCGTTCCATCATGGAGCATACGCTGATGGATCTGATGTACAAGACACCGTCTGATGATACGATCCGTAAGTGTATTATCACAAAAGAGGCAGTGGAGGGAACCGGCGAACCGGAGATCATCCACGGGGAGGCCCCGGCTCCTGCGAAGAAGGCAGGGCACAGAACATCCCGTTCAAGAAAGAAAGGCAAGCCGGAAACAGCTTGATGAAGGGAATGACATAAATGACAAATCAGGTCAATATATTGCCAATGATCGCTCTCCGTGGGACAACCGTCCTTCCGGAGATGATCGTACACTTTGATGTAAGCAGAGAGAAATCGATCCGGGCCGTGGAGGCAGCCATGCTCCATGACCAGAAAATTTTTCTGCTGACGCAGAAGGATCCGGAGGTTGAGAATCCGGAGCTTGAAGATCTGTATCAGGTAGGAACCATTGCCTATATCAAGCAGGTCGTGAAACTTCCACAGGATCTTTACCGGGTTCTGGTAGAAGGACTGGATCGTGCAGAGATCTTAAGCCTGGAGCAGGAGGAACCTTATCTGAGGGCAGAGTGTGAGAGCGTTACAGCTGAGGAAGAAAATTATCCGGAGCCTGTGAAAGATGCCATGCTTCGAAGTATCCGGGAACTTTTTCAGAGATATTGCAGAGAAAGCGGCAAGATTAGTAAAGATCTGGTTAATCAGATCCTGATGATTGAGGATGTCCGTGAGACGATCGACCAGATTGCCGTAAATCTTCCGATGTCCTACCAGAATAAGCAGAAGCTTCTGGAAGCAGTTTCTTTGAATGACCGTTATGAGATTCTGGGCGCGCTTCTCGGCAGTGAAATCGAAGTGATCCATATCACGAAAGATCTTCAGAGAAAGGTGAAATCTCATATTGATAGAAACCAGAAAGAATATATTCTCCGTGAACAGCTGAAGACGATCCGAGAGGAACTGGGTGAGGATAACACAGCAGATGATATTGAGGAATTCAAAAAACAACTGAAAAAACTGGACGCTTCTGATGATGTGAAAGAAAAGATTTCCAAGGAGATCAGCCGTTTTAAAGGAATGGCAGCCAGTGCGGCGGAAGCAACCGTTCAGAGAGGCTATCTGGAGACGGTTCTTTCACTTCCGTGGAATAAGAAATCCGAGGATTCCGAGGATCTTGAGAATGCATGGAAGGTTCTCGAGGAAGGTCATTACGGACTGAAAGACGTAAAAGAGCGTATCATGGAGTTCCTTGCTGTACGTAAGCTTACCCACAAGGGCAAGAGCCCGATTCTCTGTCTGGTAGGCCCTCCGGGAACAGGAAAGACTTCCATTGCCCGTTCTGTGGCAGAGGCTATGAATAAGAAATACGTTCGGATTTGCCTTGGCGGTGTCCGCGATGAGGCGGAGATCCGCGGCCATAGAAAGACTTACGTCGGCGCCATGCCGGGAAGGATCACCGTAGCTCTGAAGGAAGCCGGTGTCAGCAATCCGCTGATGCTTCTTGATGAGATCGACAAGACAAGCAGTGACTATAAGGGAGATACCTCCGCAGCTCTTCTTGAGGTGCTGGATCCGGAGCAGAACAGTAAGTTCAATGATCATTATGTAGAGATTCCACAGGATCTCTCCGAGGTGCTGTTTATTGCAACAGCCAATGATGTGCAGGGAATTCCGAGACCACTTCTGGACCGTATGGAGCTGATGGAGATTCCGGGATATACCGAGAATGAGAAAGAGCATATTGCAAGAGAGCATCTGATTCCGAAACAGATGGAGATCAACGGAATTCCGGAAGGAAAACTGGTGATCCAGCCGGCAGCACTTGGCAAGCTGATCAACAGCTACACCAAAGAAGCAGGTGTCCGTTCCCTTGAGAGAAATATCGGCCGCATTTGCCGCAAGACAGCACGTGCGATCATGGAGGACGGCAAGGATAAAGTCGTAGTCACATCCAGAAATATCTCAAAATTCCTCGGCAAGGAGAGATATGATTATCTCATGGCCAATGAGAAGGATGAAATCGGAATCGCCCGTGGCCTTGCCTGGACCCAGGTGGGTGGAGACACTCTTCAGATCGAGGTCAATATCATGCCGGGAAAAGGCGAGCTGCTTCTCACCGGACAGCTGGGAGATGTGATGAAAGAATCCGCACAGGCAGGTATCAGCTATATCCGTTCTGTTGCAGATCAGTATGATATCAAGCCGGAATTTTTTCAGAAAAATGATATCCACGTACATATTCCGGAGGGGGCTGTTCCGAAGGATGGCCCGTCTGCGGGTATCACCATGGCAACAGCCATGCTTTCCGCGATCATTGAGAAACCGGTACGTGCGGATCTTGCCATGACCGGTGAGATCACCTTAAGAGGCCGTGTGCTTCCAATCGGCGGACTGAAAGAGAAGCTTCTTGCAGCCAAATATGCAAGAATAAAAGAAGTCCTTGTTCCGGCGAAGAACCGTCCGGATATCGAGGAGATGGATAAAGAGATCATTCAGGGACTGAACATTCAGTTTGTTGAAAACATGAAGGAAGTTCTCAGTGAAGCTCTTGCATAAATCAAACATAAAAAGCCCCTGCCCTGGGAATCAGGACAGGGCTTTTGAGAGAAAAGGGAGGAATAACGAATGGTAATCAAAAACGTATCGCTGGACATTGTATGCGGAATCACAAGCAAGATCCCGGACACAGGAAGACCGGAGGTGGCTTTTGCGGGAAAATCAAATGTAGGGAAATCCTCCCTGATCAATGGTCTGATGAACCGCAAGGCTCTGGCGCGTACCAGTGCACAGCCGGGAAAAACACAGACCATCAATTTTTATAATATCAACGAAGCAATGTATCTTGTAGACCTGCCGGGCTACGGCTACGCCAAGGTTTCCGCAGCGGAAAAAGAAAAATGGGGCAAGATGATCGAGGGCTATCTTCACAAGTCTAAAGAGCTCAGGGCTGTATTTCTTCTGGTGGATATCCGTCACAAGCCATCTGCAAATGACAAGCAGATGTATGACTGGATCTGCCATAACGGATATGAGCCGGTGATCATTGCGACCAAGCTGGATAAGCTGAAACGAAGCCAGGTAGCAAAAAGCCTGAAGGAGATCCGCACAGGACTGGGACTTCCGAAAGACGGAAAGATCCTTCCGTTTTCCGCGGAGACGAAGCAGGGAAGAGATGAGATATGGGCACTGATCGATGAGTTGACCGGGCTTTTGGAGCCGGCAGCTACAGAGGATTAAGGAGAACAGAAAAATGGGAATTATCAAGGCGCTCAAGCTGGGATTTGACTATCAGAGATATGACGATGACGGCAATGTTGTAGATACACAGCGTGCAGTCAATGATGTGAACCTGGACATTGAAGCGGGGGAATTTGTGGCAGTTCTGGGCCATAACGGTTCCGGAAAATCCACACTGGCAAAGCATATGAATGCGCTTCTGATCCCTACAGAGGGAACCATGCTGGTGGACGGGATCGACACAGCCAGAGAATCCAAGCTCTGGAAGGTACGCCAGAAAGCAGGTATGGTATTTCAGAACCCGGATAACCAGATCATAGGAACCGTAGTGGAAGAGGACGTAGGTTTTGGTCCGGAAAACATGGGAATCCCCACAGATGATATCTGGAAACGGGTCAATGACAGTCTGGAAAAAGTGGGCATGACAGCCTACCGCTATCAGTCACCGAACAAGCTGTCCGGCGGACAGAAGCAGAGGGTAGCCATTGCAGGAGTTATGGCCATGCGGCCAAGATGTATCATTCTGGATGAGCCTACAGCTATGCTGGATCCTAACGGCAGAAAAGAAGTTCTGGAGGCAGTGCGGGAGCTGAACCGCAAGGAAAAAGTGACCGTTATCCTGATCACACATTACATGGAGGAAGTGATCCATGCAGACCGTGTCTATGTGATGGACAGCGGAAACGTTGTGATGCAGGGAAATCCGAAGGAAATCTTTTCCCAGGTGGATACCCTGAAGGCCTATGGCCTGGATGTACCGCAGGTAACACTGCTTGCATATGAACTGAAAAAATCCGGTGTGGATGTTCCGGATGGAATACTGACTACAGAGGAGCTGGTGAGCGCATTATGTCAATCGAATTAAAAAATGTAACTTATACCTACAGCCCCGGGACAGCCTATGAGAGCCATGCACTGAAAGATGTCAGCCTTGTGATCCCGGACGGCCAGTTTATCGGAATCATCGGACACACAGGAAGCGGAAAATCCACACTGATCCAGCATCTGAATGCGCTGGTGCAGCCGACATCCGGACAGGTTCTCTACAACGGAGAGGATGTGTGGGCGGAGAAATACGACCGGAAACAGCTTCGAAGCGAAGTAGGACTGGTATTCCAGTATCCGGAGCATCAGCTTTTTGAGAATGATGTGATCTCCGATGTATGCTTTGGTCCCATGAATCAGGGACTTTCCAGAGAGGAAGCAGAGAAAGAGGCCAGACAGGCACTGACACAGGTTGGAGTAAAAGAATCCAATTTTAAGAAATCCCCATTTGAGCTTTCCGGAGGCCAGAAAAAACGAGTAGCGATCGCAGGAGTTCTTGCCATGAACCCGAAGATCCTGATTCTGGATGAGCCTACCGCAGGACTGGATCCGAAAGGTCGTGATGATATCCTTGATCAGATCGCAGAGCTTCACAAAATGAGAGGAATTACCATTGTTCTGGTGTCACACAGCATGGAAGATATTGCAAAATATGTAGAACGTCTCATTGTTATGAACCATGGAGAAGCAGTATTTGATGATACGCCTAAGGCTGTTTTTACCCATTATAAAGAGCTGGAAGCCATGGGACTTGCAGCACCGCAGATCACTTACATCATGCATGCACTGAAGGAGCACGGACTTGCTGTGGATGCAGATGCTACAACTGTGGAGGAAGCCAGGGACAGCATTCTTGCTGCACTGAAAGAGGCGGATTCTCCACTTCTCAAAAAAGGAGGGGCGGAAAAATGATCAGAGATATCACTATCGGTCAGTACTATCCGGCCAAATCCGTTCTTCACAGACTGGATCCCCGGACGAAATTTCTGGGAACGATGGGATTCATTATTTCAGTATTTCTGTTCCATACATTTCTGGGATATGCAGTAGCTACGGTATTTCTTGTAGCCATGATCGCGATTTCGAAGGTACCTGTGAAATTCATGTTCAAGGGTCTGAAGGCAATCGTTATGATCCTTCTGATCACGGTTGTGTTCAATATCATCCTGACACCGGGTGAAGTACTGTGGAAATTCGGAATTATAAAAATTACAAAAGAAGGTCTTGTTCTGGCAGGAAGAATGGCTATCCGTCTTGTATATCTTGTGATCGGATCCTCGATCATGACGCTGACCACCACACCGAACCAGCTGACAGACGGACTGGAGAGACTGCTCCGCCCGTTAAATAAAATTCGTGTGCCGGTTCATGAGATCGCCATGATGATGTCCATTGCCCTTCGTTTTATCCCGATCCTTCTTGAGGAGACAGACAAGATCATGAAGGCACAGATCGCCAGAGGTGCAGATTTCGAGAACGGAAACCTGATCCAGAAGGCAAAAAACATGGTACCGCTTCTTGTGCCGCTGTTCATTTCCGCGTTCCGCCGTGCAAATGACCTGGCCATGGCTATGGAAGCCAGATGCTACCATGGAGGAGATCACAGAACCCAGATGAAGCCACTGCATTATGAAAAACGGGATTACGCAGCATACGGAATCCTGGTGGCTTACCTTGCTGTAGGTGTTGTATTCCGCGTAGTGGGACTGTAAAAGGGAGATTGTTTTATGAAACGAGTAGGACTTGTAGTAGCTTATGATGGAACCAATTATTCCGGCTGGCAGACACAGCCCAACGGAACCACCATTCAGGGTGTTTTAAATGATACCTTAAGTGAGCTTCTTGGAGAAAAGATCGAGACCATCGGTGCCAGCCGTACAGATGCCGGTGTTCACGCTCTTGGAAACGTGGCAGTTTTTGATACAGAATCAAGGATCCCCGGGGAAAAATTCTCCTATGCACTGAATCAGAGACTTCCGGAGGATATCCGTATTCAGCTCTCTGAGGAGGTGGAACCGGACTTTCATCCCCGCTACTGCGACAGCGAAAAAACATACGAATACCGTATCCTGAACCGGAAATTTCCGGTCCCTACAGAGCGGCTGTATTCTTATTTTTATCATTACAAGCTGGATGTGGACAAGATGAAGGAGGCCACTTCCTATCTGATCGGACGTCACGATTTTGCCAGCTTCTGCGGCTCCGGAGCCCAGGTAAAAACGACCATCCGGACTGTTACTTCCATGGATGTATGGAGAGATGGTGACATGGTAACGATCCGTATATCCGGAACAGGTTTTCTTTATAATATGGTACGCATCATTTCCGGAACACTGATCGAAATCGGAAACGGACAGTATCCGCCGGAACGTATGGATAAGATACTGAAGGCCTGCAACCGTGGGGCAGCGGGTCCTACAGCTCCGGCTCAGGGACTGACACTTATGGGAATCGAGTTTTTCTGATCATTCAGATTTTTCAAAAGATACATTAGAGGTACAAGATGAAAAATACGCAGGATCTGCTGCATGGAAATATCAGGAGAGAACTGATCGCTCTGACCATTCCCCTGGTGCTGGGAAATATCCTGCAGCAGTTTTATAACACCATAGATTCTTTTATTGTGGGACGATACGTAGGAACAGAGGCTTTCGCGGGCATTGGCGTTGCAGGAAGCATTATGAACCTGTTTATCTTTATTCTGAATGGTGGCTGCAATGGAATGTCCATTATTTTTGCAGAGCTTTACGGGCAGAAAAATTATGAAAAGCTTCGAAAAGAAAGCTTCCTTTCGCTGAGCGCGGGAGGAGGCTTTACCATTGTTCTAAGTGTCATAAGCCTTCTGGTGCTGTATCCGGTACTGGCGCTGATCCAGACACCAGCAGAGGTGGAGCCTTATGCTGTGGCGTATCTCCGGATCATTTTTATCGGGCTTCCGGCAACATTTCTCTATAACTGGTGCTCAGCCGTTCTGCGGGCAGCAGGGGATACGGAAACGCCGTTGTGGACGCTGTTTATTGCAATGGTCATGAATCTGGGGCTGGATATTGTGTTTGTATTAGGATTACATATGGGAACTTCCGGCACAGCACTTGCCACAGTTATTGCCCAGCTGTTTTCTGCCATCGTGTGCTTATGGATCATGAAGAAAAAGCATCCGATCTTTTTCTTCGGGCGAAAGGAAATGGTGATGGATCTGCCGCTTCTGAAGCGGACTGCCAATTTCGGTGCAGTCTCCGCCCTGCATCAGTCCAGCATTTATATAGGCAAGATGCTGGTGCAGGGAGCGGTAAATTCCGGCGGAACGGATATCATTTCCGCTTACACAGTAACGACCAGAATCGAGGGCTTTTCCAATTCCTTCGGAGACAGCGGTTCCACGGCTATTTCTGTATTTGTGGCTCAGAACCGTGGTGCAGGCGACAAAAAAAGAGCACTGAAGGGCTTTCACCAGGGACTTGGACTGATGATCGTATTCGTGATCATTCTCTCTGTACTGCAGGCGGCTCTGACCAGAGGTGCGGTGCTGCTTCTCATGGGAAATCCTTCTGAGGTGGCAATGAAGAACGCAGTGCTCTATATGAATGTGATTTCTGTTTTTTACATTCTGAATTTTATCGGAAATGCAGGTGTGGGATTCTTCCGTGGAATCGGAAAGATCTCCGTCCCGGTGATCGGAAGTACACTTCACATTTCTATCCGTGTGATCCTTTCCTATCTTCTGATTGGAAAAATGGGACTGGAGGCAGTTGCATTTGCTACCGGAATCGGCTGGATCAGCGTTGTGCTCTACCAGATCGTGGTTTACCGGAATGTGCGGAAAAAAGGATTTATCTGAAAAATAAAATAGAGCAGAGGCGGCTTTTCGTAAACGGTCATGTTTTGACCGCCAACTGTGTTTGCATTTTTGAGGTGCAGCAGGTATAGTGGAAAGCAGAGAAAAGCAGCCGGGTTCCTGGGTACGGGATGAACAGGAACACAGCCGGACAACACTGAAACATGTGGTGCCCGGCTTTTTTATATGGCTTGTTCGAAAAAACAGGAATGCGGATGTACATGTTCGCTTTAGTATCTGGAAGAAAAGGAAGAAACGAAAAAGATGGAAAAAAGAGAGTTCAATAAAAACTGGACATGCAGATGTATCACAAGGAAGGAGCCGGAGATAAAAGTAACACTTCCACACGATGCCATGAGAAGTGAGGCGCGTACGGAGGAAAGCCAGGGAGAGGGCAATATCGGATGGTATATTGGCGGAGATTATGAATACACAAAGAGCTTTTTTGTACCTGCTGAGGATGTGGATAAGAAGGCAGTTCTGGAATTCGAAGGTGTATATCATAACGCGGAAATTTATATTAACGAAAAAAAAGCAGCTTTTCGCCCTTATGGATACACGAATTTTTATGTGGAGCTGAATGAATTTCTGCGTTACGGAGAGGAAAATACGATCCGCGTGATCGCCAGAAATGCAGATCAGCCAAACAGCCGCTGGTATTCAGGAACGGGAATCTACCGTCCTGTGAATCTGTATCTTGGGGGAAAAGAGCACATTCCGGTCAATGGCATCCGCATCCGCACCATCAGCCTGGAGCCTGTGCAGATTGAGGTGGAAGTGAAGACTTCCGTTCCGGGAAACGCGGAGATCCAGGTTCTGGACGGAGAAAGAATAGTTGCTTCTGGAAAAAAAATATCCGAAAAACGGGCTCTTTCCAAAAAAGAAACAGCAGCTCCAGAAGCGGTATTTCTTCTGGAAATCCCGGACGCAAAGCTTTGGAACCCGGATTCGCCTTACCTTTATACCTTGAAGGCCACCTTTGGAAATGATCAGGTATATGAGAGCTTTGGCGTCCGCACACTTCACTGGAATGAGTGCGATGGTATGACCATAAATGGAAAAAGAGTGATCCTCCGTGGTGCCTGTGTCCATCATGACAACGGTCTTCTGGGAGCCTGTACATTCCCGGAGGCAGAAGAGCGAAAGGTGCGTATTCTTAAGGAAAACGGCTACAATGCCATCCGTTCTTCTCACTATCCATGCTCAAAGGCACTTCTTGATGCCTGTGATCGCCAGGGAATGCTGGTGATGGATGAGTATGTGGATGTATGGTATATCCACAAAACAAAGTATGACTATGCCACCGAGCTGAAAGACTGGTGGAAAGAAGATCTTCGGGATATGGTAGAAAAGGATTTCAACCATCCTTCTGTGATCATGTATTCCACAGGAAATGAGGTGGCAGAAACTGCCCAGAAAAAAGGAATCGCGTTTACGAAATGTATGACAGAATATCTGCACAGCCTGGACGGTACAAGACCAGTCACCTGTGGAATCAACATTTTCTTTAATTTTTTAAGCTCCATCGGTCTTGGTGTATACAGCGATGACAAGGCAGAAAAAACAGCAGAAAAGGCTGCAAAAGATGCCTCCAAAAAGAAAAAGCCGGTAGGCAGTGAATTCTATAATACCCTGGCATGCCTTGCCGGAGATTATTTTATGAAAATGGGTGCGACCCTTCCGCCATGCGACTGGAAGACCCGTGACGCCTATGCAGCAATGGATATCGCAGGTTATAACTATGGACTTTTCCGCTATAAGCATGATCTTAAGAAATATCCGAAGCGCCTCATTCTTGGAAGTGAGACTTTCTGCAAGGATGCCTATGATTTCTGGGAGATCGCAAAAAAGAACAACCGGATCATCGGGGATTTTGTCTGGGCAGGCTGGGATTATATCGGTGAGACAGGAGACGGCGCTGCGGAGTACAGTGATTATAAAAACGAGGCACCACATACCAGAATGACCGGAAACAACGGCCGTATTGACCTTCTGGGTAAACCAAGAGCAGAGGCGGCTTACGCAAGAGTTGCTTTCGAACAGGAAAAAGGACCGTTTATTGCAGTGAAGCCAGTATATCAGAAAGAAAAATTGCAGCTCACAGGCTGGGCACTCACCAAGGCACTGGAGAGCTGGTCATGGCGGGGATGTGACGGCGAGAGTACCGAGGTGGAGGTTTTTGCCAGGGCAGCAGAGGTGGAGCTTTTGATCAACGGCGAGACTGTGGGCAGAAAAAAAGTAAAGAAATGCCGGACAAAATTCCAGGTGACTTATCATGACGGTGAGATCACAGCCATTTCCTATGATTCGGATGGCCGTGAACTGGGACGTCAGACATTACAGACAGCAGGGGCAGATACGATCCTTTCCATTTGCCCGGAAAAAACGCTCGCAGAACCGGAAGAGCTTCTTTTTATCCCCCTGCAGTACACAGACAGCAAGGGCAGCTGGAAGCCAATGGAAAAGCATGAGCTGAAGGTTTCGGTGGAGAACGGAACGCTGGAAGGACTGGGAAGTGCCTGCGCTTATGTGGAAGGAAATTACGCACAGGATACAACAAAAACATACTACGGAGAAGCAATGGCTGTGGTCCGTGCAGGAAAGAACGGAAGCGTAATGCTGACCGTTTCCGATGAAAAAGAAACTTATAAATGTGAAATTCCTGTCAGACAGTAGAAAATGGTCAGAAATTGTGAAAAGTGCATAAAAATAGCACAAAAAAACTGTGCAACATAAATAAAGTATGTTAAATCTATACAAAAAACACGTTCCGATTACGTTAAAAAAATTACCGTTGGCGGTCAGAATGTAAAAGAATCAAAAATCAATGCTATACTCGGGACAACTGATAAACAGAACTTCGGGAGGAATAGAGAAGATGAAGAACAAACGATCCACAAGAGCTCTTCGAGGCCTTACAGGTCTCACATCCTCGCTTCTGGTGGTGGCACTTGGAACAACGACCATTGCCAATGCGTGGGCATCCAAGATCAACGAATATCTGGGAACGACCAACATTTCCGTTACCGGTGAGACCAGCGACAGCGATGATGCTTATTACTACAAATCAGATTATGACAATACCACAGATCTGATCAATGCCAGAAATGAGGTCATGACAAAGATTCAGGAAGAGGGAACTGTACTTCTGAAAAACGAAGATCAGGCACTTCCTCTTAAGAAATCTCCAAAGGTCACTCTTTTCGGAATGACAAGCTACGCTCCGGTATATGGCGGAACCGTAGGAAGCAGCTCTCCTGCAAAACAGGACTTAAGCTTCAAGGAATGTTTTGAGGATGCAGGAATTGAAGTCAATCCTACTATGTGGAGCTTCTATGAGAGCATGAGCAAGGATTACAAACGTATGGCACTGGCACCGACCTGGTTTGGCTTTACAGGCGCAGAGATGGAGCCGCAGACCATTCGTACCGGTGAGGTTCCGGTTGACAAGTACACAGATACTGAGCGCGCAAGCTACAGTGATTATAACGATGCAGCGATCGTTGTGATCGGACGTCAGGGCAGTGAGGCAGATGATTTCGGAACCAGTACAGACAATGTAAAAGACGGTGACGGAACACATCTTGCACTTGGACTTCAGGACGTAGAACGTGACATGATCAACGAAGCGAAGAAGAATTTCGATAAGGTCATTGTTCTGATCAACTCCGATAACCCGATGGAGATCGAGGAGCTGAAAGAAGATAAAGATATCGACAGCATTCTCTGGATCGGCGAGCCGGGAACTGTAGGACTGAAAGGTGTTGCTTCTGTTCTTACCGGTGAGGTAAGCCCTTCCGGACATCTGCCGGATACTTACGCGGTAAGCTCTGTATCTTCCCCGGCTATGGCAAACTTCGGAAGTTATACATTTACAAATGCAACAGAGAAAAACTTCGGAGCTTCTAACTACAGTGGTTCTAATTACGTGGTAGAGAGCGAGGGTATCTACACAGGCTATAAATATTATGAGACAAGATATGAGGATACCGTACTGAAACAGGGCAATGCAGACTCTGAGGCAGGAGCTTCCGGCGACAACGGTTCCTGGAATTATGACCAGGAGGTTTCCTACGGATTTGGTTATGGTCTTTCCTACACAAGCTTTGAGCAGAATATCAAAAACTTTGATTATTCCGGAGATACCGTAACACTTTCTGTTGAGGTCACAAACACAGGAGATGTGGCAGGAAAAGACGTAGTACAGCTTTATGCACAGACTCCGTATACAGATTATGATAAAGAAAACAATGTAGAAAAAGCTTCTGTCCAGCTGATTGGTTTTGAGAAGACAAAAGAGCTGAAACCGGGCGAGTCTGAAACAGTGGAAGTCAGCGCTCCGAAGGAATACTTCGCTGCTTATGATTACACAACAGCAAAGACCTATATCATGGACGCGGGTGATTACTATTTTGCAGTAGGAAACGGCGCACATGAGGCACTGAACAACATCCTTGCAGCAAAAGGTTACACAACAGCAGACGGCATGGATGTTGATGGAAATAAAGATCTGGCAGTGTCCTATAAAGAGGACAGTCTGGATACCACAACTTATGCAATGTCTTCTGTAACAGGAAATGAGATCTCCAACCAGTTTGATGATGCAAATCTCAATACCTACCAGGATGGCACAGTTACCTATCTTTCCAGAAATGACTGGGAGGGAACCTGGCCGAAAACTTACGACAGTATTGAAGCGACCGAAGAAATGCAGGATCTGATCAAAGGAGATTCTTATACAGTTTCCAAGGATGATGATACCTCTGAGGTGAAATGGGGACAGGCCGGAGATCTTCACATCATTGATCTGAAAGGGATTGACTACGACGATGAGAAATGGGATCAGCTTCTGAGCCAGATCACACTGGATGAGGCTACCAACTTTATCCAGCTTGGCGGTTCCGGTATCGAGCCGATCGCTTCCATTGACCTGGTTGGCGGACTGGACGCAGACGGACCGAACGGAATCATTGATGCTTTTGGTGGAAAAGTACTTTCTACATACTGGAAGGCAAGTGAGTCTGAGGATCCTGCTTATGTTTCTTCCAAAGATGAGAATGCTTCCTATGAATGCGGAACATTCCCGACAGAGCCGACACTTGCAGCTACCTTCAACAAAGAGCTTGCAGCAGATCAGGGCGATATTTTTGCAGAGGATTCTCTGTGGACCAACATTACAACCATGTATGCACCGGGCCTGAACCTTCACCGCACACCATACTGCGGAAGAAATCAGGAATACTTCTCTGAGGACAGTGTTCTTACCGGAGAGCTGGGAGCGGCAGAGATCCTCAAAGCACAGGACAAAGGCTGTATCCTCGCTCCAAAACACTTTGCATTTAACAACCAGGAAGTAAACAGAAGCGGCCTTGCTACATTCGGAAATGAGCAGGCACTTCGTGAAAACGAGCTCCGTGGATTCCAGATCAGCTTTGTAAAAGGTCAGGCGAAAGGTCTTATGAATGCCTACAACCGTATCGGCTGTACATGGGTCGGAATGAGCGAAGGCTTAAGCACAGAGGTCGTAAGAAATGAGTGGGGCTTCAAAGGCTGGGAAAACACAGATATGCTTTCCTCTGAGGATTATCAGAGATGGGACGAGGGACTTCTTGCAGGAACAGACCTTCTCCTTAACACAAGCCTGGATTCCTACAGTGATCTGAATGCAAAAACAGTACAGAACGATCTGGCACTCCAGAAACGTATCAAGGAATCTCTGCACTACACATTATATGCGTATGTAAACAGCAACCTTATGAATGGTGTAACAGACAGCACAAGCGTTGATTATGTACTCACTGTATGGCAGAAAGGTCTTATCGGTGTGGATGTACTCTTCGGTGCACTGACACTTCTGTGTCTGGTACTTTACATCCGCAAGGCGCGTAAGATCAAGAAAGAACAGTAGGAGGAAGAGCTGATGAATATCAAGGAATTTTTCGGAAAAGCAGCAGCCGGCATCTATGTCTCAGGAATTTCTGTGATCGCCCTTGTGGTTGCGCTGATCGTATATATCATGTATGGACTGGAAAAAAATAATCTGGAAGCTGTAATCGTTGTATTTACAGTGATCGCCATCGTAGCAGGTCTTATGGAGATGATCCTGACACTGGCAAAGGGATATCGCCCGATGTGGGATAACATGACAATCGTGTATTCCATTCTGGAAGCTGTTGCAACTGCCATTTTTGCAAAAAGCGCAGCATCTTATATCCAGAGCGTCAGCGTCGGACTTGCAAAACTGACTGTTACTTTTGAGGTAGCTGTGGTAGCTTACGTACTGGCACTTGTGATCGCCATCATCTCCGGCTTCCTCAACAGAAGAAAGATCGAAGCATAAAGAAACAAAAGAGTTTAAATGGAGGAATTTAAATGAAGACAAAACAGGCATTCAACCCGTATCTGCCAAGCTACGAATACGTACCGGATGCGGAACCGCATGTCGTAGATGGAAGAGTTTATATTTACGGTTCCCATGACCTGTTTAACGGACTGAACTTCTGCCTTGGTGACTACGTCTGCTGGTCAGCACCGGTAGACGACTTGGGCAACTGGAGATACGAAGGATGTATCTATAAGAGAGAGCAGGATCCTGCGGCACCGCGGATCCGACTGACCAATGGCCTCGCTGCACCGGATATGGTGCAGGGGCCTGATGGTCGTTTTTATCTTTATTATTTCATGGGTGGTACCAAGATGATATCCGTAGCTGTCTGCGATAAACCGGCAGGTAAGTATGAATTCTACGGATATGTTCATTATGAGGATAACACCCCGATCGGAAAAAAAGGAGAGCCTTTCCAGTTTGATCCGGCTATTTTTATGGATGATGACGGAAAGCTTTATCTTTACACCGGTTTTGCACTGCAGGGAAACCCGATCCTTCTGGACGGCTCCAAGCCTACAGAGCACGGTCCGATGTGCTTTGAGCTGGATCCTTCCGATATGCTTACTGTAAAAAAAGGCCCCGGCTACATCGGTGTTGCAGGAGAAAAAGAGTCTAAGGGAACGGCTTATGAAGGTCATGCATTCCTGGAGGCAAGCTCCATGCGTAAATTCAACGGAACCTATTATTTTATTTACAGTTCCTTAAACAGCCATGAGCTGTGCTACGCCACCAGCGATCACCCCACAGGCGGATTTGAATATGGCGGCATCCTGGTCAGCAACGGAGATATCGGACTTCCAGGTGTGGATGATGTAAAATATGCAAAGAATTCCACGGGAAATACCCATGGAAGCCTTATTGAGATCAACGGAAAATACTATATTTTCTATCACAGACACAGCAACCGCAAGCAGTCCTCCAGACAGGCATGCGCTGAAGAAATCCGTTTTGAGAACGGAAAATTCCTCCAGGCAGAGATGACATCCTGTGGACTGAATAACAGTCCGTTAAATGGGACTGGACATTATCCTTCCTACATTGCCTGCAATGTATATGGAAAGAAAGGAACCCGTTTCTTAAGCATGCTGAAGCATCCGAAGGCAGGACATCCGTATCTTACCCAGAAGGGGGGAGACAGGGAATCCGGTGAGGATCAGTATGTGGCACATATGTGTGATGGAGCTGTGGCAGGATATAAATATTTTGATCTGTCAGAGACAAAGGAGATCTGCATCAATATCTGCGGAAATGCTTCCGGAACTGTTTACGTAAGAACTGCAGAAAACGGAAAACCGGTAGCTGAGATTCCTGTAAAGGCATCCAGAGCGCGGAAGGCTTTTTCAGCGAAGATAACAGGCCTTGAAAAAAAAGAAGCTCTGTTTTTCTCTTATGAGGGAAAAGGCTCCTTTGATTTCCACTCATTTGATCTGAAGTAGGAGGAAAGCATCTGTGAAAATCACAAAAATTGTGGAAAACCCGATTTTCCGCACAAAAATAAAATCAGAGAATGTGAAGATCCTTGAGATGATCATCGGATATTTTCTGGCACCTTTCTGCGCCATGCTTGCAAACTCCATTTTCGGTGCATATCTGAACCGTTACTATGTGGATGTTCTGGGATGGACGAAGTTCGGTGTGTTTGCAACTATGCTGCCGGTGGTATCTGTGATCTTTGTAGTACTTGGAAATCTTCTCATTGGAAGATGGATCGATAACACAAGAACTTCACAGGGAAAAGCAAGACCGTACATGCTTTTGTCCGCGCCGATGGTGGTAGTTGCAGTGCTCCTTCTGTTTATGACCCCGACCGGAAAAAGTGATGCAGTGCAGATGATCTGGATCGCAGTGTCCTATAACCTGTACTATGCTCTTGCGTATCCGTGTTTTTACACAGCACACAGTTCCATGGTAGCATTGTCTACAAGAGATTCCTCACAGCGAGGCATGCTGGCTACATTTTCCAATGCAGCCATGGTTGCTTCCGCGGGAATCGGTGCCAGCATCATCGTACCGATCCTTCTTCAGAGCTATCTCTTTGTTTCAGATAACGGTGAGATCGATGTTACGGCAAGCTATGCACACTGGAGAATCATTTCTATTGTACTGTGTCTGTTCTGTTTCTTTGGTATTCTTCTTGAGTATTATTTTACAAGAGAGCGTATCACAGAGGAGAACATCAACCTTAATATAAAAGAAGAAAAAATTCCTCTGAAAAAACAGGTACAGGGATGTATCCGCAACAAATACTGGTGGATCATCATTCTCTATTTTCTGCTTTTCCAGCTGGGACAGCTGGTAAAAAACAGCTCCATGAGCTTTTATGCCAGATGGATGTTTGACAGCGTGATCAATTCTGCCAATCCTGAGCAGACCTCCGGAACACTGATGTCAACACTGGGACTGATCGGTGGGCTTCCTACAGCTGTGGGTATGTTCGTTGCATGGCCGATCGCCAACAAGCTTGGAAAAAAACGTGCAGTTGTTTTAGGCTTATGTTTTTCTGTGATCGGCGGTCTGGTATGCTTTATCAATGTGCACAGCTTCGTGCTGGTGTGTGTGGGAATGATCCTTAAAGGAATCGGCAGTATTCCGGCTATGTATGTGACCATGGCACTTCTGTCTGATGTGCTGGATCACCTGGAGGCGAAGAACGGTTTCCGAAGCGATGGATTTACCATGTCTGTATATGGTTCCATCATGGTCGGACTTACCGGAATCTGTACAGGAATCATCAATGGCCTGCTTACTTTTGCAGGATATACCAACACAGGTGTTGCCTGTGATCCGTCCACACTTACCATTATCAGCAATGTGGCAGATTACACAGGAAAGATCGTGTACCGTCAGATGGGCGGTGTGGAAAATGTGCTTGCTTTTGCATTCCTGGGAATGGAAGTCATTTCCTTTGCCATCATCGTATTTATGATGAGCAGACTGGATGTGGAGAAGCACATTGAAGAGGATCATAAGATCATCAAGGAAAATCAGAAGAAAGCAGTTCTCGCAGCCGGTGGAACCTGGGAGGAAGACTGATTTTTGTATTGTTTCAAAGCGGCTTTCTTGGTATACTGAACTCATGTGAAAAGTAGTTTTCATGGGGGTGAAGACAGCTATGGTCCGCATTGCAGTAGTAGAGGATAATGAGCAGGACAGAAGGGCGCTTCTGTCCTGTCTCCACAAATACGAAAAAGAACAGAAGCTGAAATTTTCCATAAGGGAATTTCAGGATGGAGAGGATATCGTTACGGGATATTCGGCAGACTATGATCTGCTTCTTATGGATATAGAGATGACTTTTATGAACGGAATGAAGGCAGCAGAGAAGATCCGGGAGCTTGATAAAGATGTGGAGATCATTTTTATCACCAATGCACCGCAGTATGCCATACAGGGCTATAAGGTCAATGCACTGGATTATATGCTGAAACCAATTTCCTGGTTTTCTTTTTCCGAGAGTATGGGAAGAGCTCTTTCCCGTGTAAAGACCTCAGCGAGTGAATATATTACGATCTCGTTGAAGGGCGGAATGCAGAAGCTGGATGTGGCGAAGATCTGTTACGTGGAGGTACAGGATCATCTTCTGATCTATCATACCACAGAAGGGGAATACAGTACCAAGGGAACTATGAAGGATGCAGAGAGCCAGCTGGACCCGGCGGGATTTTTCCGGTGTAACCGGTGCTATATCGTGAATCTTGAGTATGTGGAGAATTATGTGGGAAGTGACGTATGCGTAAACGGTGACGTGATCCAGGTCAGCCGCAGCAGACGGAAGCCTTTCCTTGACGCATTAAATGAATATCTGAATGAGGTGGGCAAATGAATGCAGGAGAGGTGTTGAATACACCAGGTTATTACTATGCCATAGCTTATGCCATGTCGGGGCTTGTGATCGCAGGCTCCAACGAAAGAAAATTAGAGGGATGGAAGCTGGGTGCGGTAAGCTGTCTTCAGTTTGCCCTCCTTTTATTGTTTATGACATGGACCCATGGTGTTGGAAATGCGTTGTTTCTTCCGGCTATGGTGGTGATCATCGGGCTTTTATATTTTTATATTTACATATGTAATCGTTTTACAGTACGGGAAGCTGGATTTTTCTGTGTGAAGGCTTTTATCAATGGAGAGTTCGCGGCGTCTCTGTGCTGGCAGGTTTTTTATTACATCCATGAACTGACAGATTGCGGGTTTTACTGGGAATGGGTGATCATGGCTGTGGTTTATGCACTGCTTTTCGGAATCCTTTTTCTTATGGAACGTTATCTGAAAAAAGATATCGAGGAGCTGAATGTGACACGCCGGGAGCTGCTTGTTGTGGTTATCGTTGCGGCTGCTGTTTTTGGAATGAGTAATTTAAGCTATCTGGATCAGAACGGACTGTTCAGCGGGCGTTTTGCAATGGATATCTATATCATCCGTACACTGGTGGACTTAAGCGGGATGGCGGTGCTGTACGCTTATCATATCCAGGTCAAGGAGATGCAGCTCCGCCTGGAAAAAGATGCTCTCCGCAACATCATGGAGATGCAGTATAAGAATTATCAGCTTTCCAGGGAGAGTATTGATGTGGTCAATCAGAAATATCACGATCTGAAGCATCAGATCAATCTTCTGAGAAGCCAGACAGACACCGGAAAATCAAAGGAATATCTGGATAAGATGGAGCATGAGATCAAGGTTTATGAGACGCAGAACAAGACCGGAAACCGGATTCTGGATGCTATGCTTACAAATAAATCTATGGTATGCCAGAAACGGGAGATCGAGCTGAAGGTGATCATGGAGGGACAGAGCCTGTCATTCATGGATGATATGGATATCAGTGCACTGTTTGGAAATATGCTGGATAATGCCATTGAGAGTGTCAGCCGCCAGAAGGAAAAAGAGAAACGTCTGATCTGGCTGTACGTATCCAGAGAAAAACAGTTCGTCCGCATCCGTACTGAGAATTACTGCGATGAAAAGATCCAGTTCCGAAACGGAATGCCGGTGACAACCAAGAAGGATAAGCGGCTTCATGGATACGGCATGAAAAGTATCTGCGCTACTGTGGAGAAGTACGGCGGCTCCACTGTGGCCTGCCAGAAGGACAACTGGTTTGAACTTAAAATCCTGATCCCGATTCGATGAGAATTTTGTTGAAAATTACATGAAAAAACAGTTGACAGGCACAATTCATTATAATATAATAACTCAATGTGACGTAGTGCGAAGATGCTTGAGCCAATAGCCCCGGCGACGGCATTTTATCAGCGGTTTCGGACATTTCCGCGATTTATTTTGCACCCGCGTTTCCATTTACTTTTTCGCGGAAGTACCGCGGTTTGAGAAACATTATCGTTGATAAATAACAGGAGGTAGGACCATGCAGACTTATATGGCTAATCCGGATAAAATCGAAAGAAAATGGTATGTAGTTGACGCAGAGGGTTGCACTCTGGGACGTCTGGCATCCGGTGTTGCAAGTGTTTTAAGAGGAAAGAACAAACCTCAGTTTACACCGCACGTTGACACAGGAGATTATGTAATCGTTGTAAACGCTGATAAGATCAAAGTTACAGGCAAGAAGCTTGAGCAGAAGATTTATTATAACCACTCCGAGTATGTTGGTGGAATGAAAGAGACCACATTAAAAGAAATGTTAGCAAAGAAACCTGAGAAGGTTATCGAGCTCGCAGTTAAGGGAATGCTTCCGAAAGGACCTCTTGGAAGAGCTATGAACAAGAAACTTTTCGTATACGCAGGACCAGAGCACAAACATGAGGCTCAGAAGCCTGAAGTTTTAACATTTTAATAGGAGGTAGAAAACATTGGCTAGCGCAAAATTCTACGGAACAGGAAGAAGAAAGAAATCAATCGCAAGAGTTTACCTGGTACCTGGAACAGGTAAAATCACTATCAATAAAAGAGACATCGATGAGTACTTCGGACTTGAGACTCTGAAAGTTATCGTTCGTCAGCCACTCGCTCTTACAGAGACAGAGGGTAAATTCGACGTGATCGTTAACGTTCACGGCGGTGGATACACAGGACAGGCTGGAGCAATCCGTCACGGTGTTTCCAGAGCACTCCTTGAGGCAGACAGCGACTACAGACCAGCTCTTAAAGCTGCTGGATTCCTTACACGTGATCCACGTATGAAAGAGCGTAAGAAATACGGTCTCAAAGCTGCTCGTCGTGCACCACAGTTCTCCAAACGATAATTTGGAGCGAAGCGACAACGAGAGAAAGAGAAGTCTTTTTCGAGTTCAGTTTGTGGAGCTTATGCAGAAATTTATTAAAACCTCGGAAAACATTGATTTTCCGAGGTTTTTTATGCCTGGAATTTAAGTAAATAGAGAAACCCCTAAAGGGACATTTAAACACAACAACAATAAGTTTATTATAAAAACGTCAAAATATGCTGATAAATAATTATAATGACGGCACAATAAGACTATCCAGAAATCTTTACAAGATATAATAGAACTGTTAATCCGGGCAGAACAAGAAAGAAAAATTACGGTAAAATGTATAAAAGATGGAATTGCTGCCAGCAGTAAGAAATCTGGACGCAAGACAGGACAGCTTGATAAAATGTCACCAGAGCTTGAGGAAGATATAAAGAAATTTCTTACCGATAGAAGTATAAAACAAATAGATTTGATGAATAGATATAATATAAGCAGGAATACGCTGAAAAAGCATATTAGGTATATTGCAAACAAAAAATTCATATGATATAATGCCAATAGGCAAAAGAAGTAATAGATATTCAATGTAAGACAAAAGCTCTCGGAGGTGCGAACTCCGGGAGCTTTCTTTTTGTGCTTTTGCGGTACACAAACCGAGG
Source organism: Blautia aquisgranensis (assembly GCF_040096615.1). Classification (NCBI taxonomy): domain Bacteria; kingdom Bacillati; phylum Bacillota; class Clostridia; order Lachnospirales; family Lachnospiraceae; genus Blautia; species Blautia aquisgranensis. Next base: position 142,026 of record NZ_JBBMEJ010000004.1, on the reverse strand, counting down.
TTAGTTGCTGTTATTTATCGCTGTCTAACCATTTGATGATGTAGTGGCAGGCTACACCAGCCGCGACAGCGACTAAAAAAGAAGTAATAGGATTCAATGAAGACACCCCCTTTCCGTTGCCAGATTGGGGCAGCAACATAATTATTATATCACAGAACAATGTGTACGAAAAATATACATCAGAACGTTATAATAAAGCATAGAGCGGTTTTTTCTTTTGACATTTACATACTTTTTTGATACTATATTTTCATATAGATCTCTCATAGGTGTTGATCCTGTGAGATTTTTTTTTACACAGGATAATATAAGGAGGTTTTATGGATGAATGAAGAGAAAAAATCCGGTCACAGCCATCAGCGCGGGCGTTTTTCCGGGAAGATCGGTTACGTGCTGGCTGTTGCCGGATCTGCGGTAGGTCTGGGAAATATCTGGCGTTTTCCCTACCTGGCGGCGAAATACGGTGGCGGAATGTTTCTGCTGGTTTACATTCTGCTGACAGTGTCATTTGGATATGTGCTGATCATGTCTGAGACAGCACTTGGCCGAATGACAAGAAAGAGTCCGGTAGGAGCATTTGAGCATTTTGGAAAAAGTGCACCGTTTAAAGTAGGCGGATGGCTGAATGCAGTGATCCCGATGCTGATCGTGCCATATTACAGTACGATCGGCGGCTGGGTAATCAAATATTTGGCAGAATATTTCAGAGGAAATGTACAGAAGGTTTCCGAAGACGGTTACTTTGGAAGCTTTATTGCAGATTCCTGGCAGGTGGAAGTATGGTTCCTTATTTTTGCCGCACTTGTATTTGCCATCATTCTTGGTGGTGTCAAGAATGGCGTGGAACGCATGTCAAAGATCATGATGCCGCTTCTTGTAGTACTGGCGGTGATCGTTGCAGCATATTCCATCAGCCGCCCGGGAGCCATAGAAGGAGTGAAATATTTTCTGGTGCCGAACTTCGAGAATTTTTCCTGGATGACGGTCGTGGCAGCTATGGGGCAGATGTTCTATTCCCTGTCTATTGCCATGGGAATCCTTTATACCTACGGTTCTTATATGCATAAGAAGCTGGATATCGAGCAGTCCACCACGCAGGTAGAAATCTTCGATACCGGTATTGCGATCCTTGCAGGACTGATGATCATTCCGGCAGTATTTGCTTTTTCCGGCGGAAACCCGGAGACACTGCAGGCGGGGCCGTCCCTGATGTTCATTACACTGCCGAAGGTTTTTGCGACCATGGGAGTTGGAACAGGAGCAGGAATCCTGTTTTTCCTGCTGGTACTTCTGGCAGCACTGACCAGTGCGGTTTCGCTTATGGAGACCAGTGTATCCACATTTATGGATGAGCTTCACTGGAGCAGAGGAAAAAGCTGTATTCTCATGGCAGTGATCATGCTTGTATTCGGAAGTGCATCCTCCATGGGCTATGGAATTCTGGATTTTCTGAAGATCTTCGGAATGAATTTCCTGGATTTCTTTGACTTTATGACCAACTCTGTGATGATGCCGCTGGCAGCACTTGCGACCTGCTTCCTGGTTACGCGTGTTGTGGGCTACGACAGGATCGCGGCTGAGATCGAGCAGTCCTCTAAATTCCATAGAAAAGGGCTGTATCGTTTCTTTATCAGGTATCTGGCACCGGTCTGCCTGATCATTGTACTGCTGAGCTCTATTGCAAATGTGCTGGGAATCATCAGTATGTAACAGAAAAATGATCGATTATAAAAGATTGAGGAATTTTGATTTATGAGTATTTTAAACGTTGAACATCTGACACACGGTTTTGGCGACAGAGCGATTTTTGAAGATGTGTCGTTCCGGCTTCTGAAGGGAGAACATATCGGACTTGTGGGTGCCAATGGCGAGGGAAAATCCACATTCATGAGTATCGTAACCGGAAAACTGATGCCGGATGAGGGCAAGGTAGAATGGGCAAAAAATGTCCACGCAGGCTATCTGGATCAGCATGCAGTCCTGGGAAAAGGCATGACCATCGGCCAGGTGCTGAAATCTGCTTTTGACCCGCTGCTGAAAAAAGAAGAGCGCATGAACGAGATCTGTGACGAGCTGGGAACTGCAGATCCGGAGGAAATGGATACACTCATGGAAGAACTGGGAACTATCCAGGATGAGCTGACGCTTCATGATTTTTATTCCATTGATGCAAAGGTGGAGGAGGTTGCCAGGGCACTGGGACTTCTTGATCTCGGTCTGGACCGTGATGTTACGGACTTAAGTGGTGGCCAGAGAACCAAGGTACTTCTTGCCAAGCTTCTGCTGGAGAAGCCGGATATTCTTCTTCTGGACGAGCCGACCAACTACCTGGATGAAGAGCACATTGCATGGCTGAAAAGATATCTCCTGGATTATGAGAATGCGTTTATTCTGATCTCCCATGATATTCCGTTCTTAAACTCCGTGGTAAATATCATTTATCATATGGAGAATCAGGAGCTGAACCGCTACGTAGGAGATTATGATCATTTCCAGGAAGTCTATGCAGTAAAAAAAGCGCAGCTTGAGGCAGCCTACCGCAAACAGCAGCAGGAGATCAGCGAGCTGAAGGACTTCGTAGCCAGAAACAAGGCGCGTGTTTCTACAAGAAATATGGCCATGTCCCGCCAGAAAAAGCTGGATAAGATGGATGTGATTGAGCTGGCTGCAGAGAAACCGAAGCCGGAGTTCAATTTCCGCTATGGACGTACACCGGGCAAGATGCTTTTTGAGACACATGATCTGGTGATCGGATATGACGAACCACTTTCCAAGCCTCTGAATTTCACTATGGAGCGTGGCCAGAAGATCGCACTGGTGGGAACCAACGGTATCGGTAAGACGACACTGCTTCGAAGCCTTCTGGGGCTGAACAAGCCGATTTCCGGAAGCGTAGAGCAGGGAGAGAATCTGGAGATCGGATATTTTGAGCAGGAGGTCAAGGGTGAGAACCGGACTACCTGTATCGAGGAGCTATGGCAGGAATTCCCGTCCTTTTCCCAGTATGAGGTGCGCTCCGCACTGGCAAAATGCGGCCTGACAACGAAGCATATTGAGAGCCAGGTACGGGTATTAAGCGGTGGTGAGCAGGCGAAGGTACGTCTCTGCAAGCTGGTGAACCGCGATACGAATATTCTCCTTCTGGACGAGCCGACCAATCATCTGGATGTGGACGCTAAGGACGAGCTGAAAAAAGCACTCCGCGAGTACCGCGGAAGTATCCTTCTCATCTGCCACGAGCCGGAATTTTATCAGGATGTGGTAAATGAAGTCTGGGATATGAGCAAATGGACCACTAAGATATTCTGATAAAGATTCTGATAAAAACGAACTAAATTCGACTTATACCCCTTTCTATGATATGATAGTGAGTATCACTACAAGACAGAAAGGGGTATTTTTATGGAAAAAAAACCTCAGAATATAGAAAAAGCGAAAAAAATAAGCCTTGGTGTTCTGGCTCATGTTGATGCAGGAAAGACGACATTATCGGAAGGCCTGCTTTTTAAATGTGGAAGGATCCGTAAGGCCGGACGTGTGGATCACAAGGACGCATATCTGGATACCTACGAGCTGGAGCGGGAGCGGGGCATTACCATTTTTTCCAAGCAGGCAGTTTTTTCTATGGGAGATCTGGAAGTGACCCTGCTGGACACGCCGGGACATGTGGACTTTTCGGCGGAGATGGAGCGTACGCTGCAGGTACTGGATTATGCGATCCTGGTGATCAACGGAGCCGATGGCGTGCAGGGGCATACACAGACTCTTTGGAGACTTCTGAATCAGTATCAGATCCCCACATTTCTTTTTGTGAACAAGATGGATCAGGAGGGAACTGACAGGGATACACTTCTAGGTGAGCTGAAAAAGAAACTGAGTGGAAATTGTGTGGATTTCAGTGGAGAACTGGACTGTACTGGTGCAGAAAAGGCTGCAATACGATCAGAAACGGTGGATAACTCCGGAATGCAGACAAGGCAGCTTCAGACGAATAGCGGGCAGAACCCGGCACAGGAATCCGGAAGCGGAGAGTCTGTCAACGGAACCGATGATTTCCTGGAAAATATCGCCATGTGTGACGAAGAGCTTCTGGAAAGCTTTTTGGAAACTGGCGAGATCCCAAAGAAGGAAGTGGCGAAGCTGATCCTGGAGCGGAAACTTTTCCCTTGCTTCTTCGGGTCTGCACTGAAAATGGAAGGTGTGGATACCTTTATTTATGGAATGGAGTCGTATATGGCAGTTCCGTCCTACCCGTCTGAATTCGGTGCCAGAATATTTAAGATTGCCAGGGATGATCAGGGCAACCGTCTCACGTATATGAAGATCACCGGAGGAAGCCTGAAAGTTAAGGAAACCCTGACAAATGCAGAACGAAAAGGGATCCCAGAGGATGAGGTCTGGGCGGAAAAGGCCGATCAGATCCGCATTTATTCCGGTGCAAAATTCGATATGATAAAAGAAGCAGAGGCAGGAACCGTCTGTGCTGTAACAGGCCTGACCAGAACCTACCCGGGCGAGGGTCTTGGAATCGAGAAGGAATCTGCCATGCCGGTTCTCGAACCTGTCCTGAATTATCAGATCATCCTTCCGGAAGGCTGCGACGCCCACAAAATGCTGAAAAGCCTGAAGGAGCTGGAGGAGGAAGAACCACAGCTTCATATTATGTGGGACGAGCAGCTGGGAGAGATTCACGCCATGCTGATGGGCGAGGTACAGATCGAGATCCTGAAGCATCTGATCTGGGAGCGTTTTCACGTGGCTGTGGAATTCGGAACCGGAAATATCGTATATAAAGAAACCATTGCTGCACCGGTAGAAGGTGTGGGACATTTTGAACCGCTGCGACACTATGCGGAGGTGCATCTTCTTCTGGAGCCTGGCGAGCGCGGAAGTGGGCTGCAGTTTTTTACAGCGGTCAATGAAGACCAGCTTGACCGGAACTGGCAGCGGCTGATCCTGACTCATCTGGAGGAAAAAGAGCATCTGGGCGTTCTTACAGGTTCCCCGATCACGGATATGCAGATCACGCTGCTTACCGGTCGGGCACATCTGAAGCATACAGAAGGTGGCGACTTCCGTCAGGCCACTTATCGGGCTGTGCGTCAGGGATTAAAGAAAGCACAGACAGTATTACTGGAGCCATATTACAGCTTTCGCCTGGAACTTCCGGCAGAGAATGTGGGACGTGCCATGACGGATATCCAGCGGATGCAGGGCAGTTTCCAGGGGCCGGAGACGGAAGGCGAGATGGCTGTGATCACAGGAAGCGCGCCTGTGGAAAAAATGCGCGACTATCAGAGCCAGGTAGTTTCCTACACAAGAGGAAAAGGGCATCTCACCTGTACCTTAAAAGGCTATGAGCCATGCCAGGATCCGGAAAAGATCGCAGAAGAGATCGGCTATGATTCGGAGCGGGATCTGGAGAATCCCACAGGCTCTGTATTCTGTGCCCATGGAGCAGGCTTTGTAGTTCCCTGGTATGAGGTGGAGGAATACATGCATCTGGAAGGCACAGAGCTTCCGGAATGGGACGATGCGTATGATGATTTGCAGGAAGGAACCGGCAGCAGAGCACCGCAGAACCACAGCGTTCAGAATGGAGATTCAAACAGTACGGTTTATAGGACAGGAAATAAATCCCGTGGAAAATACACCTCCATGTATGGAAGTTATGAAGAAGAAAAAGAGCTGAAAGCGATCTTTGAGAAAACTTTTGGACCGGTGAAATCGAAGAAATATAACGATAACGGCCGGAACTTCGGAAATGTGGAAAGTGGCAGCAGCTTTTCCAAGGGGACTGCCACACCGGCAAAAACCAGTCAGGGCGCATGGAAAAACAACAATCCTGTGATCCATCGAGATGAATACCTTCTGGTGGATGGATGTAACATTATTTTTGCATGGGAGGACTTAAGAGATCTGGCGCAGACAGATTTTCATGCAGCTCAGACCAAATTAATGGACATTTTAAGTGATTATCAGGGAATCAAGGGCTGCATCCTGATCCTGGTATTCGATGCCTACCGCGTGGAGGGACACCCGGAGGAAACTTTCCAGTATCATAACATTCATGTGGTATATACGAAAGAAGCGGAAACAGCAGATCAGTACATTGAACGTACAGTCCATGAAATCGGACGGAAACATAATGTGACAGTTGCAACTTCCGATGGTCTGGAGCAGATCATCATCATGGGACAGGGCGCAGCAAGAATCTCAGCCCGTGGTTTTCAGGACGAGATTGCTTCCGCGAAAAAACAGCTCAGGGAGGAATGGAAGGATCGCCGTGACAACACGAAGAACTACCTGTTCGACAATATGACACCGGAATTAAAGTCTCATATGGAAGATATCCGTCTGGGAAGAAAGAAAAAAGAAGAAATATAATGCAAAAGCAGGCTGTACATCTGAAAAATGTGCGGCCTGCTTATTTTCGGAAAATATGCACATATGCACTGTAAAAACTGCACAAATCCCATACACGTCCAGTTATGAGCATATTTCACAAAAATAAAAAAGCTTTTTGAATTCTTTTGCAAATAAATGGAAAAAGTAGTAAAATAAGGATAGAATCCTCAGTGAGAAACTCCTTGTCTGGATCTTATACCAGCCAGGGAGTTTTCATTAGAGCAATTCAATAAATATTGGAATGCTTAAAAAGCACAATGAACGCCACAGAAAAGCAGTAAAGACAAGAATAACAGAGGAAGGATGTGGAAAAATGTTTGAAACAGGCGAATATGTTGTGTATGGTCGTACCGGAATCTGTCAGGTGACAGGAGTTACCACTATGAAGGTGGACGGCTCTTCCGCAGAGAGGCTTTATTATGTACTGAAGCCGGGAGGAGAGACAGAAGGGAAGATTTTTACACCGGTGGAAGGCGGCAAGCAGGTGCTTCGTGCAATTATCTCAAAAGAAGAAGCAGAGCGGCTGATCGATGAGATTCCTTCAATAGAGACACTGAGTATTGAGAATGAGAAGTTCCGTGAGGACAGCTACAAGAAATGTATCCGCACCTGTGAGTGCAGAGATCTTTTACGGATCATCAAGACCATCTATCTTCGTAAACAGGCCAGACTTTCCCATGGCAAAAAAACAACCGCTACTGATGAACGGTATCTGAAAATGGCAGAGGATCATCTCTATTCTGAATTTTCCATGTTACTGGATATTCCAAAAGAACATATGGCAGTCTATATTGAACAGCGTATAAGACAACGTACGGAAGAGGCAGAGACAGCCTGCGCTGTTTGACAAACAGGAAACTATCTGATATGGTATTTTCGGTAAACAGAAAAAAAGGAGATGCCACAGATCATGAGAGAGCAGCTTACACGCAAGGACGTTGAAAAAATAGAGCAGGAAATCGAATACCGCAAACTGGTGGTACGTAAGGAAGCCATCGAAGCCGTGAAGGAAGCACGTGCCCAGGGTGACTTAAGCGAGAACTTTGAATATTACGCGGCAAAGAAGCACAAGAACCAGAACGAGAGTCGTATCCGCTATCTGGAGAGAATGTTGAAGACAGCATCCATCGTATCCGATGATTCCAAAGCAGATGAGGTGGGAATGGACGATATCGTAGAGGTGCTTTTTGAGGAGGACAATGAGATCGAGAAGTACAAGCTTGTCACTTCAATCCGAGGAAACTCCATGGAGAACCGTATCAGTATCGAATCCCCCATCGGAAAAGCTCTTCGTGGCCATCGCGTTGGCGACCGTGTTGAGGTGAAGGTTAATGATGGCTACAGCTATTACCTTGTGATCAAGTCTATTGACAAGACAGGATCTGAAGACGAAGAGATCCGTGGATTTTAACCGAAATGATAAGGCAGGAGAACCTGCCTTATTTTTTTACACAGATTTTACATTCCGGTGGGGAAAACTTTACAAAGGGCCGCTATCATGAAAAATGTCGAAATGAGAAATCGAAGATCAAACATATCAAATATGAGAAAGTGAAGGAGAGAATCATGGATTTTTTCAGTGTACTGGCATTGCTTGGCGGCCTTGCCATTTTCCTTTATGGAATGAACCTGATGGGCGACGGTCTTGCAAAGGTAGCAGGCGGAAAACTTGAACGTATTCTGGAAACACTTACATCCAGTCCGATAAGAGCAGTTCTTCTTGGAATGGGCGTCACTGCAGTTATTCAGTCATCTTCTGCGACTACAGTCATGGTCGTAGGATTTGTAAATTCAGGAATTATGAAGCTTTCCCAGGTTGTGGGAATCATCATGGGAGCGAACATCGGAACAACAGTTACCTCATGGATTTTAAGTCTTACAGGAATCCAGAGTGATAACTTTATCATCCGTCTTTTTAAACCGACATCATTTTCACCGATCCTTGCGTTGATCGGCGTGATCCTGATCATGTTCACAAAGAGCCAGAAGAAAAAAGACATCGGAACCATCTTTGTAGGCTTTGCCATTCTGATGTATGGAATGAACGCCATGAGCGGGGCTGTGGAGCCGCTTGCAGAGGTACCGGAGTTTACCGGACTGCTTGTGAAATTTTCTAATCCGCTTCTGGGAGTAGTGGCAGGAGCTGTACTTACAGCTATTATTCAGTCTTCCTCAGCATCGGTGGGTATTCTGCAGGCACTCTGTCTGACAGGAATGGTGCCGTTCAGCGCAGCACTTCCGATTATCATGGGACAGAACATCGGTACCTGCATCACCGCACTTTTATCTGCGATCGGAGCAAACAAGAATGCAAAGCGTGCGGCGATGGTGCATCTGTACTTTAACCTGATCGGAACAATGCTTTTTATGGCAGTATTTTATACCGTCAATGCAGCCGTACATTTTTCCTTTATGTCACAGGCAGCAACACCGGCTGGAATCGCAATTCTGCACAGTACGTTTAACGTAAGTGCAACACTGGTACTGCTTCCGTTTTCCAAAGGACTGGAGAAGCTTGCCTGTCTTACCATCCGTGATAAGAAGGAAGAAGAAAAAGCACCTGCAGCTGATCCGGATTTCATGATTCTGGAGAGCCGTTTCCTGGAGAAACCGGCATTTGCAGTTGAGCAGAGCAGAAATGCAGCAAGAAAAATGGCAGAGGATTCACACAGAACGCTGTTCACGGCACTGGATCTTCTGAAGCATTTTACGGAGGAAGGAAAGAAAGAGGTCGAGGAATCCGAGAAGAAGGTAGACCGCTACGAGGATGAGCTTGGAACCTATCTTGTAAAGCTGAACCAGAAAGATCTTTCTGTTCATGACAGCCACAGCATATCCATTATGCTGCACTGTATCGGAGATTTTGAGAGGATATCCGATCACGGTGTGAACATTATGGAATCAGCCCAGGAGCTTTACAGTAAAGGACTTCATTTTTCGGAAAAAGCCCTGGAAGAGCTTCGTGTGATGGAACATGCAGTTGAGGATATTGTGGATATTGCATATAAAGTTTATGAAAATCAGGATGTGCAGCTGGCCAGAGAGATCGAGCCACTGGAAGAGGTAATCGATGAGCTGAGCAAAGAGCTGAAATACAGGCATATTCAGAGGCTTCGCGCCGGGGAATGTACCATTGAAATGGGCTTTATTCTCTCGGATGTAACTACCAGCCTGGAGAGAGTTGCGGATCACTGCTCCAACATCGGCGTCTGTGTGACGCAGGTTCATGAGGATTCCTTTGATACGCATCAGCATCTGAAGCAGCTCAAGCACAGCCCGGATGAGACCTTCTATCACGAGCTTGAGATGATACGGAATCAGTATCCGCTGCCGCCGCTGTCAGGAGAAGCCGCTGCCGGTAAGAAGGCCGGACAGGCAGTAGCACTGTCAGGAGCACAATAAGATAAGAAAATAAACACACACGCCCTGGTTGTCTGTCTATAAAGCAGATACCAGGGCTTGTGCAGTAAAAAGAAAGAAGTTATACTGAAGATACAGAGAAATTTTTTTGAGAGTTATAAATAAAACAAACGGAGAGGTATGGAGAATGATCTACTGTGTGGAAGATGAAAGAAACATCCGGGAGCTTCTTGTCTATACCCTGGAGACAACAGGCTTTGAGGCGGAAGGCTTTGAAACAGGGTCAGAGCTTGACACAGCCATGAAAAAAAATCTGCCGGAGCTGATTCTGCTGGATATCATGCTTCCGGGAGAGGACGGATATAATATTCTGAAACGGCTGAAAAGTGATACCAGGACGAGAGATATCCCGGTGATTATGGTAACAGCAAAGGAAGCAGAATTCGACAAGGTAAAAGGTCTGGAAGGCGGAGCAGATGACTATATTACAAAGCCTTTCGGAATGATGGAATTCGTAGCCAGGGTAAAAGCAGTCCTTCGCCGCTGTGCGAGACAGAGTGAGGAGCGGGAGCTGCACTGCAAGGGACTCCGTGTGAATGTGTCCCGCCATGAGGTCAGCTATCAGGGAGAGATGAAGGAGCTTACCCGAAAAGAATTCGAGCTTCTGGAATATCTTCTGGAAAACAAGGGGCTGGTCATGTCCAGGAACCAGATCCTCTGCCATGTGTGGGGATATGATTTTGACGGAGAGACGAGAACTGTGGATGTTCATGTGAGAACTTTGCGCCAGAAGCTTGGGGAGGCAGGAAATCTCATTGAAACCGTGCGAGGTGTGGGATACCGGATAGGAGATCACTTATGAAAAAAAAGATTCTGAATCACACCAGTGTCATGATCGTTCTGGCTGTTCTGGTTACATTCCTGGCAGCCAGTGTGGTAACCTATAACCGGTTCAACACATATATGCAGCAGGGAGTCCGGGAGGAAGCTCAGTACATCTGCGTTGGTATGGAAGAGCTTGGAGATTCTTATCTCACAGAGAAGCTTGGAAATGTATCGACCAGCCGTGTAACACTGATCGCGAAGGACGGAACCGTTCGTTATGATTCCGAGGCAACACCGGAAAAGCTGGAAAACCACAGCAACCGGCCGGAATTCATCCAGGCAGAAAAAGAGGGAACAAGTGAAAGCATCCGCTATTCCGAGACTTTTGCGAAAAAGACCTTCTACTACGCAGTAAAACTGGATGACGGAAGTGTGCTCCGCGTTGGAAAGACAGTGGATTCCATTTATTCTACCTGGTTTTCTAGCATTGTGGTTCTGGGAATTCTGATGCTTCTTGTCCTGATCATGGAGTTCATTTTTGTCCAGAGGCAGACAAGAGAGCTGATCCAGCCGATCAACGACCTGGATCTGGAAAATCCGTTGAAAAACGTATGCTATGAGGAGCTTCGGCCGCTTCTTGTGCGGGTAGATGAGCAGAACCGTCAGATCCGGCAGCAGGTAAAAGAGCTCAAAGAGGCAGAGGAGATCCGAAAGGAATTTTCGGCAAATGTTTCCCATGAGCTGAAAACACCGTTAATGTCCATTTCGGGCTATGCAGAGCTTATGATGAACGGAATGGTACCGGCCGACCATGTACAGGAATTTTCCGGAAGAATCTACCATGAGGCGGTAAGGCTTTCCGATCTTGTGGCTGATATTATTCAGCTTTCCAGACTGGATGAGAGCAACAGTGAGGTGCCTTTTGAGGAAGTGGATCTCTATGAGCTTGCGGAAGATGTGACCAACAATCTCAGAAATGCAGCAGGAAAGAAGAATATTGAGCTTGAACTTTCAGGCTCCTCTGAGAAAATTCAGGGAGTACGCCATGTTCTGTACGAAATGGTCTTTAACATTGCGGATAATGCCGTGCGTTACACAGAAAACAACGGACATGTGCGTATTATGGTAGGAAACCGGAAGGGGCATCCGTTTTACTGTGTTGTGGATGATGGAATCGGAATTCCGAAAAGTGAGCAGGGAAGAATCTTTGAGCGTTTTTACCGGGTGGACAAAAGCCACTCCAGGCAGACAGGCGGAACAGGACTTGGCCTTTCCATCGTGAAACACGGAGCGACCCTTCATCATGCGGAGATCAATGTGGAGAGCGAACAGGGACAGGGAACAAGAATGGAGATCGTTTTTCCGGAGATATCCGAAAAATAACGGATAGGATTCCAGAGTAAATTGTAGTATAATAAAATACAGGGTTCAGAAAGCCGGACGGATGAGAATCTGCCCGGCTTTCTGACATATTGTGGATAAAAAAATCTGAAATAGTGAATAACAGGAGGAATAAGTTTATGAAAGAGCCAGTTCTGGTAGTAATGGCAGCAGGAATGGGAAGCCGCTACGGCGGACTGAAGCAGATTGATCCTGTGGATCAGGAAGGCCATATCATCATGGATTTTTCCATTTATGATGCTGTGCGCGCAGGCTTTAAAAAAGTTATATTTATCATAAAGAAAGAGAATGAGCAGGATTTCCGTGACGCCATCGGAGACCGTTTAAGCGATAAAGTGGAGATCGTGTATGTCCACCAGGATCTGAACAACATTCCGGAAGGATTCCAGGTACCGGAAGGCCGTGTGAAACCATGGGGAACCGGACATGCAGTACTGAGCTGTGCAGGAGAGATCGACGGACCGTTTGTTGTGATCAACGCAGATGACTACTATGGAACACATGCATTTAAGATGGCATATGATTTTCTGATTCAGGCACAGGAGGAGAGTACTCCGGCTCAGTACATGATGGTAGGATACCGTCTTGAGAATACACTGACAGACAATGGCTACGTATCCCGTGGTGTGTGCGAGACAGATGAGAACGGATATCTCGCAGATATCAATGAGAGAACACATATTGAGAAACGCGACGGTGGCGCAGCTTATACCGAGGATGACGGAAAAACATGGGTAAGTCTTCCGGTTGATGCACCGGTATCCATGAATATGTGGGGCTTTACCGGCGGATTCATGAAGGAACTGCAGGCACGCTTCCCTGTATTCCTTGAGAAAAGCATCCCGGAGAATCCGCTGAAATGTGAGTATTTCCTGCCATTTGTAGTAGATGAGCTTCTTAAGGAGAAAAAAGCTACTGTAAAAGTTCTTACCACACAGGATAAATGGTATGGTGTGACCTATAAAGAAGACAAGCCGGTTGTAGTTAAAGCAATTCAGAGTCTTAAAGATCAGGGACTTTACCCACAGGGACTTTGGGATTGATTTACTCTATTGTGCAAAGTGCCGAACAGTGCTAAAATAAACAGGAATTGTTAAATCCAATCAGAGGAGGAGAGAAACTATGGCAATTTTAGTAACAGGAGGAGCAGGATACATTGGAAGCCATACAGTTGTAGAGCTGCAGAATGCAGGCTATGATGTAGTCGTTGTTGACAACTTATGTAATTCCAGTGAGAAAGCTCTTGACAGAGTATCCAAGATCACAGGCAAACCGGTGAAATTCTATAAGGCAGACATCCTTGACCGTGACGCAATGAATAAGGTTTTTGACAGCGAGGAGATCGACTCCTGTATCCATTTTGCAGGACTGAAGGCAGTTGGTGAATCGGTTGCCAAACCATGGGAATACTACGAGAACAATATCGCAGGAACCCTGACACTTGTAGATGTGATGAGAAAACATAATGTAAAGAACATCATTTTCTCTTCCTCAGCAACGGTATACGGAGATCCGGCTATCATCCCGATTACAGAGGAGTGCCCGAAGGGACAGTGTACCAACCCGTACGGCTGGACGAAATCCATGCTGGAGCAGATCCTTACCGATATCCAGAAGGCAGATCCGGAATGGAATGTAGTACTTCTTCGTTACTTCAACCCGATCGGTGCTCATAAGAGCGGAACCATCGGCGAGAACCCGAACGGAATCCCGAACAACCTGATGCCATACATCACACAGGTTGCAGTAGGCAAGCTGAAAGAGCTTGGCGTATTCGGAAACGATTACGATACACCGGACGGAACAGGTGTCCGTGACTACATCCACGTAGTAGACCTTGCAAAAGGCCACGTAAAAGCCCTCAAGAAGCTTGAGGACAACTCCGGTTTAAGCATTTATAACCTGGGAACAGGAAAAGGCTACAGCGTTCTTGACATCGTTAAGAACTTCGAGGCAGCTACCGGTGTTAAGATCCCATACGTAATCAAAGCCCGCCGCCCTGGCGATATCGCAACCTGCTATTCTGACGCATCCAAGGCAGAGAGAGAGCTGGGCTGGAAAGCTGAGAACGGAATCCGCGAGATGTGCGCAGACTCCTGGAAATGGCAGAGCCAGAACCCAAATGGATATGAAGATTAAGGACCTGCCTGTAAGAATATAAAGAAAAGCCAAAACAGACAGTCAATTATAAAGACTGTCTGTTTTATTTACAGCAGAGAAAGTGTGTATAAACAGCAAATAAGTACAGATTTAACAGAAGGGTTCAGTCATTAAAACTTGACAATGTATATCAGCGATGATATCATAATTTGTAAACTTGAAATTATACATTTGTGTAAGAATATTCAAGAACAAAATCTGTTTTTATTACTGATAATTAAAAAAAAGATGGATCAATCCTATAACATTATAGAAAATGTAGGTGTTGTAGGGTTGGTGCGTCCATTTTTTGTGTCAAAGAAAGATTATTTTATAGGATTAAGAACCGGATTATTATATTGAAAACTGAATAAAATACATAAAAATTATACACTGCTCTCAAAGCTTCCGTGTATTTCTCATATTACTTTGAGTTTATTAGGAATATAATTTGAAATAGTTCAGTGTTCTTATGTGTTTTTTTCAGTTTTCAATGACGCAGATAAAAGAAAGGAACTGACTTATGCCTGAAAATCAGATTTTCGGACAGAATGGGGGGAGATGAATGCAGCAGGAAAATGACGTACAACATGTATTCTTGGTAGGAGCCAAAAGCTTAGGCGCATACGGTGGATATGAAACTTTTGTATATAAACTTACAGAGCATCATCAGAATAAGAAAAATATAAAATATCATGTAGCATGTAAAGCTAACGGTGATGGCTATATGGATGAGACAAAGCTGGAAGGCGTGACCAGAATCAATGATCACGAATTTGAATTTCACAATGCACATTGTTTTAAAATTGATGTTCCTCAGATAGGTGCAGCACAGGCGATTTATTACGATATTGCGGCATTGAATATCTGTTGCAAATATATAAAAGAGCATGGGATCAAGCACCCGATCGTGTATATCATGGCTTGTCGTATCGGACCATTTGCAGCATATTTTCATAAGAAGATTCACAAGCTGGGTGGCCGTGTATATTTAAATCCGGATGGACATGAGTGGATGAGAGCGAAATGGTCTGCTCCAATTCGGAAATATTGGAAAATTTCAGAACAGTTAATGGTTAAATATTGCGATCTTGCTGTTTGTGATTCTGTAAATATAGAGAAATACATTCATAAGTGTTACGATGGAAAAGGAATCAGGAAAAAAAATCCGAATACAACATTCATTGCGTATGGTGCGGATCTGACACTCAGCAAATTGTCTGATGATGATGAAAAACTGACAAACTGGTATCTGGAGAAGGGCTTAACCAAAAAGGAATATTATCTTGTTGTAGGTCGATTTGTACCTGAAAATTCATTTGAAGTTATGATTCGTGAATTTATGTGCAGTAAAAGTAAAAAAGACTTTGCCATTATTACAAATGTGAATGACAAATTTTTAAACGAACTGGAAGAAAAATTACATTTTAAAAGTGATAGAAGAATCAAATTTGTTGGCACAGTATATGATCAGGAATTGCTGAAAAAGATTCGTGAGAATGCCTATGCATATTTTCATGGTCATACTGTCGGCGGAACAAATCCGAGTCTGATCGAGGCATTGGGAAGTACAGATCTGAATTTACTGGTGGATGTCGGTTTTAATAAAGAAGTTGCCGAGGATTGTGCATTGTACTGGAGCCGCAAACCGGGAAGTCTTGCCGAATTGATTGATAAAGCGGATAATATGAGTAACGAGGAAATTGCAAAGCTTGGGGAAAAAGCAAAAAAACGTGTGGCAGAAGAATATACCTGGGATAAAATTTGCAGCATGTATGCAGAAATTTTTGCAAATGAGAATTAGATAAAAATATATCAGTATAGGATTAGCAGTTATGGAAAAGTACAAAATTGGGTATACACAAGGTGTATACGACATGTTTCATATTGGACATTTAAATTTATTGAATAACGCCAAGAAGTACTGTGACAGGCTTGTAGTAGGAGTGAATTCAGACAGACTGGTAGAAGCATACAAAAATAAAACACCGGTAATCGATGAAAACAGCCGCCAATATATAGTGGGAAATATTAAAGCAGTAGATGAATGCATTGTTGCAGATACGCTTGATAAGATTGAAATGCATAAGAAAATAGGATTTGATGTGATTTTTATCGGAGATGACTGGAAAGGGAATTCCCGCTGGAAACAGACAGAGCTTGAAATGAAAAAAATAGGTGTAAGTGTAATTTACTTACCGCATACAAGCGGAATCAGTTCAACAGAGCTTCGAACAGTACAAAATAAAAAGGTTGGGGAATAAGATGGCGTTGGAAAAAAATGATAGTTTAAAAGAACTGCATGATGTTGAATTTGAGATGTTGCTCCAGATAAGAAAAATATGCAATGCTCATAATCTTACATATTACTTAAGCGGAGGAACATTTTTAGGCGCAGTCAGACACCATGGCTTTATTCCATGGGATGATGATGTTGATATTGCTCTTCCGCGGGAAGATTACCAAAAATTTATTAAGATTGTTAACAGTGAACTTCCTGAAGGAATGGAATTTAAATCCTATGCAGATGATGTGAATTATCATCATCCGGTAGCACGTTTAATGAATCATAAAGTCTGTGTGAAAAATAACAGCTTTAGTACGGCACGTATAGAACCAGCCTGGATTGATATTTTTCCGTTAGATGGAATGCCGGAGAATAAATTTTTACTGAGTATCCATAAAATTCATTTACTTTGGAGAAAAGTTATGATAGGCTGGGCTAACTATGAAGATCTGCAGGACAGTAAGCCTAACCGTCCATGGTATGAGAAGATCCTGATGTTTATAGCAAAAACTCTGAAACCGGGACGTTTTATGAATCTCCAGAAGCAATATGAAAAGCTTGAAAAGACTTTAATGAAATATCCTGCATCCAAAAGTAAAGTCTATATGAATTTTAATGGAATTTATCGTTTTAACAGTATTATGAGCAAATCTTTTTACTATGGAGATGCAGCATTATATGAATTTGAAGGAGAGAAATTTACGGCACCGGCAAATTATGATGCATATCTGAAAAAGATATATGGTGATTATATGAAACTCCCACCGGTAGAAAAAAGAAATACGCATTCTACAGAACTGATAAGAATTAAAGAGGAAAACTGATGAAAATTAGCGTAATAATTCCAGTATATGAATCAGAACAGTATTTGGAAAAAGCTGTGAATAGTGTGTTGGAACAGTCTTTAAAAGAAATAGAAGTCATTCTGGTGGATGATTGCGGTAAAGATCACAGTGGAGAAATCTGTGACACAATAGCAAAAAAAGATTCAAGAGTAAAAGTAATCCATGCTGAAAAAAATGGCGGTATTTGTAAAGCCAGAAATATGGGAATAAAGGCTGCGACCGGGGAATATATTGCATTTTGTGATGACGACGATATATATATTCCAGGACTTCTGGAAGAAAATTACAGACTGGCCCGGGATTATGATGCTGATATGGTGAAATTCGGTCGAAAACTGATCGATGTGACAAAAGACGGAACTATTGTCAGGGAAAAAGACACAGACGGAAAAGAAAAAATTGTAGTTGACAGAAATACGAAATACGACAGATATTATGATATCCGTAAAAAAAGATATCTGACGAATCTGTGGAATGGTATTTATAAAAAATCTTTGATTGATAAATATGGTTTTGAGTTTGACGAAAATATGAAATTTGGCAGTGAAGATATGGATTTTTCAGTCAGGGTCTATGATGCGGCAGACGTGATTGTTGTCAACCCTAAAACATATTATGTTCATTATCGCAGAGATGCGTCATCAACATCCAGAAAGTTTAATGCCAATAAAATAGAGTCATTACTGACTACTGCGTCAAATGAGTCAGTTATCTGGGATAAAAGAAAAAATAATTTAACTGAAAAAATCCAAAGAAATCAAATGGTTGCCGAGTATGTAAGAACGATCATAACTTTGCAGCTCAACCATAAAGACTGTCCGTATTCCACAAAGGAAAAAGGAGAATGGATCAAAAAGATCGCGGCCTGTGATTGTATGCAGACAGAATTTACCCGTGATGTAAAAAGAGGAATTTTTAAGAAAGATAAAAAGAGCTGGCTCACGATATATCTGATGCATTCCAAAGCATATGTAATGTTGTTGTTTGTCATGAACATACATCAGATACTGTTGGGAGAAAAGTGGAAATAGTACAAGATTAAAAAAGATTATTCGATGCAGAGAGCAGAAAGATAATGGAGCAGAAAAAAATGAATGAAATGATTTCTGTTGTAATTCCGGCATATAACAGAGAAGATATTATAAAAAAGTGTATAGACAGTGTTTTGGCTCAGACATACAGCAATATTGAGGTTATAGTTGTAGACGACTGTTCAACAGACAAAACCGCAGATGTAGTTGATGCCTATGAAGACACAAGAGTAAGAAAATGTATCCGGCTGGAAAAAAACAGAGGTGCCTGTTATGCCAGAAACAAGGGTGCAGACAGTGCAGAGGGATCATATATTGCATTCCAGGACAGTGATGATATATGGATGCCTGAAAAATTGGACAGACAATTACAGTTCATGGAAAACGGAAAATATGATATGGTTTTCTGTGGAATGAAAAGAATCAATCATTTTAAAAACAAAGAATGGTATTTTCCATTATATACCTTTGATGAAAATGGGGATAAGCAGAAACAGATATTAAAAGAAAACTGTGTCAGCACCCAGTGTATTCTGATAAAAAAAGAAGCATTTAATAAAGTGCGCTTTGATGAAAAAATAAAAAAATATCAGGATTGGGATTTTGCAATCCGTGCAGCGGAAATACTTAAGATGGGATATCTTAAAGAATCGTTGGTTGTTGCGGAAGTTCAGGAAAACAGTATTTCAAGAAAAACGTCAAGGTATGATGCACTTAGTGTATTGTATAACAAGTATTTGAATATTATTTCCAAAGATAATTCTCTGAATGCCTTTTTTCTGAAACAAATGGGGGATGAATTTTTCAAAACAGATGCAAAAAAAGCCATTCCGTTTTATAAAAAAAGCCTGAAGAAACAGAAAAAATTAAAAACATTAATTAAACTGATACTTTGTCAGGTGAAAAGAAACGGCAGGATGCAATAAGAGGATAAAAAGATGAAAACACAGAAAACTAGCAGCGTAAAGAAAAATTTTGCATATCAGATGATATATGAAGTTCTCGTTCTGATCCTTCCGTTTGTTACATCGCCATATATTGCACGAGTAATCGGAGCAGAGGGACTGGGAACATATTCATATTCATATTCAGTGGCGTATTATTTTGTGCTGTTTTCATTATTAGGCATTAAGAACTATGGAAATAGGGAGATTGCAAAGGCCAGGGATGATTCTGCAAAATTAAATAAGACATTTGTTAATATTGCAACTCTCCATATCCTGATCTCCATAGTTTGTGTATTAGCTTATATTGGATATATTATTTCATTAAAACAGGTAAGAATATATGCTGAAATTCAGACTTTATATGTATTAAGCGGATTATTGGATATCAGCTGGTTTTACTTTGGAATTGAACGTTTTAAGATGATCGTAACAAGAAATACGATCATAAAAATTATTAACGTTATCTGTGTGTTTGTATTTGTACGATCAGCAGATGATTTATGGAAATACTGCCTGATAATGGCACTGGGAAACCTGATCAGCCAGATCGCATTGTGGGTTCCGTTGAGGCGATATGTGGAATTTGTACGACCGGACTGGGCGAGTATGAAGAAGCATATGAAACCGTTGACAATCTTATTTATTCCGGCAATAGCCGTAAGTATGTATAAATATATGGATAAGATAATGATCGGTGCATTCAGCAGTAAAACAGAATTAGGATATTACGAAAATGCAGAAAAAGTTATAAACATACCAATGACAGTCATTACCTCGTTTGGAACAGTTATGCTGCCTAAAATGTCTAATCTGACAGCATCTTCGAATCATAATTCGGCGGAACGTTATATGACGCTTTCAATGGAATTTGTTATGTGTCTGGCAACAGCATTTACATTTGGACTGGCTGGTGTAGGAACAGTATTTGCTCCTTTTTTCTGGGGAAAAGAATTTACAGTTTCCGGTCAGCTGATTATGGGATTGGCACTTACAATTCCGTTTATTTCCTTTGCAAATGTTATAAGAACCCAGTATCTGATTCCTACATCAAAAGACAGAGAATATATTACATCGGTAATTGCAGGTGCAGTTGTTAATTTATGTATCAATGGTTTACTGATTCCGCAAATAGGTGCATTTGGCGCAATGATTGGTACGATAGCAGCGGAAATGATCGTTTGTATCTGGCAGGTGATAGTTGTCAGAAAAGAACTGCCGATCAGGAAATTCTTATCAGTGTCAGTGCCGTTTATTCCATTTGGAATTCTGATGTTTGCGGTTATAATCGGAATAAAAATTATCTTTAAATCAGGAATAGAAGCACTTCTTCTGCAGGTTGTACTGGGTGGAGGTTTATATTTGGGTCTCTGTCTGTGGTATTTTGTAAAAACGCAAAATGAAGTAGTTCTGAGAATGATAAAGACAGCAAAGAAACGATTTTTAAAAAATAATCAGCTGTGAAAATGTTACGGTTTTGCAGAAAAATATTCAGAACCCTTGTCAGATGAGAGGATTAGGTGTTAGAATAGCATCATCAAGTAATAAGGAGAAAAAACAAAATGTACGATTATCTTATCGTAGGCGCTGGTCTCTATGGTGCTGTATTTGCCCATGAGGCAAAGAAAGCGGGCAAATCAGTTCTTGTGATCGACAAACGCCCGAATATTGCGGGAAATGTGTACACAGAAAAGGTTGAGGGAATCAATGTACATAAATATGGTGCCCATATTTTCCATACAAATAATAAGAAAGTATGGAACTATATCACACAGTTTGCAGAGTTCAACCGTTTTACCAACAGCCCGGTTGCAAACTATCATGGAGAACTGTACAGCCTTCCGTTTAATATGTATACTTTTAATAAAATGTGGGGTGTTGTAACTCCTGGAGAAGCTGCGGCTAAGATCGAGGAACAGCGTAAGGAAGCCGGAATCACAGAGCCGAAAAATCTTGAAGAGCAGGCAATCAGCCTTGTTGGTACAGATATTTATGAGAAGCTGATCAAAGGATATACAGAGAAGCAGTGGGGACGTCCGTGCACAGAGCTTCCGTCCTTTATTATCAAGAGACTTCCGGTGCGTCTGACTTTTGATAATAACTATTTCAATGCTCTTTATCAGGGAATTCCGGTTGGTGGTTATACAAAGATGGTTGCCAATCTGCTGGAAGGCATTGAGGTTCATCTGAATGAGAATTATCTTTCAAAGAAAGAAGAGTATGATGCACTGGCTGAGAAAGTAATCTATACAGGCGCTATTGATGCATATTTTGATTACAAGCTTGGAACTCTTGAGTATCGTTCAGTACGTTTTGAGAATGAGACTCTGGATAAGCCGAATTTCCAGGGAAATGCAGCTGTAAATTATACAGATGTGGAGACACCCTGGACACGTATCATTGAGCATAAATGGTTTGAGTTTGGCAAGGATGAGGAAGGCAATGATCTTCCGAAGACGGTGATCAGCCGTGAATACAGCTCTGAATGGAAACCGGGAGATGAGCCGTACTATCCGGTTAATGATGAGAAGAACGGACAGCTTTATGCACAGTATAAGGAACTTGCAGAGAAAGAGTCGAAGGTAATCTTTGGAGGACGTCTTGGTGAGTATAAATACTATGACATGGATGCAGTGATCGCTTCTGCGTTGGATATGTGTGAGAAAGAGCTGGCATAGCTCATTCGCGGATACATAACCTGATCAATATAACAAATGATAAGATCCTCTTATATTTCGGGCAGAAGAAGTATAAGGGGATTTTGTGTATATGAATCGTGGACGCCAGGTGAATGTGTTACCGGCTGGCAGCGTTATATTTATGATGGTTTTAAAGGGAGGAATTTTCTAATGAAAAGATTCAGGAATGTAATCCTTGCAGGTATTTGTGTATTGAGTCTGACGGTTTCTGTTTATGCAGACCATTCAGAGAAAACAGAACTTCCGCAGAGCAGTACGGACTATTATATGACCGTTGATTCCGGCGGAATCGGAGTGGATATTTATCCGGAAACCAGCAATAAGAGTGAAAAACTGAATAATGCGACAGTGGAAGATGGAACAGTTCTGCATATTGAAGGTGAGACGGAAAAAAACGGGAAAAACTGGGGATATACAGAATATAATGGCATTCATGGCTATGTTCCGTTGGATGAACTGCGGCCTTCGAAGGATGAGGAGCTGAAGGCAGATGCAGTATCTGCAGATATTGGCACCGGAGCTGAACCGGACATTAATGAAAAGAAGGTTAATAAGAATCAGGTTACAGAGAAGGAAAAAGATACATCAGAGACAGAAAAAGCAAATGCGGAAAAGACAGATGCAGATGATGCTTCAGAAGATTCCCCGCAGAAAGAGGCCAGACCTGTAAATGGTACTATGGCAAAGTCTTTTAAACAGGATAATATCTGGTATGAGAATCCGTTTCTGTGGATCGGAGCTGCAACAGTATTGGGAATAATCGGAATTTTGGGATATCATTTGAAAAAAAGGTGATACATAAAAGAGTGGAACATGAGGAGGTTCGAGTGAAGCGTTTACAGATGATCAGAAAGAAAATACTTCCATTTATGATAAGTCTGGCAGTTGCAGGAAGCCAGATTTCAGTTATGGCAGCTGATTTTGATGATGCACAGGTGTTCAGTGAAGATGTGAACGATGATTATGTACAGAAACTGTCCGAAAATGGCAATGATGGTGATGTGTCAGAAGAAGCTGTTTCTGAATCATTACTGGATGATGGGACAGAAGAGAATGAAAATATGGATGATTCTGATACAGATGATGATATACAGGAAATAACAGAGAATCCGCAGGATACTTCCACAGAAATACAGCTTTCGCCTGAAAGCACAGATGTATCAGAAGTGGAAGATCAGGAAGAACTGACAGATTTACAGGAAGAAGAACTGTTTGGAGACGGAGAAACTGAATCGGAAGAAGCTGGAGTTGAGTATATTAAGGGACGACCGCTGACTGAAGAGGAAGAGAAAGAACAGCTTGCTCCGTTTGATACACTGACTTCTTATTCTACCGCTGTGGAGATTGGTAATGATGCGGATGAGATTCCTATGGGAAGAGCTGCCTCCTATCCTTCTTATTATAACGCAGCAGACATGGGCTATGTCACTTCCGTAAAAAATCAGGAGCCATATGGAATGTGCTGGGCATTTGGAATGGCGTCTCTCATGGAAACATCGCTTTTATCTCAGGACCTCGGGGCATATGATCTGTCGGAAGAACATCTGGCATATTTTTTTGCGAACAGAAGTAATGATCCACTGGGAAATACAGCAGGTGATATAAACCATCATTATGGAACGGATGACAATGGGAATGTTGATTATCATGAAGGAGGAAATGATCTGCTGGCTTCCATGTTTCTGAGTACATGGTCAGGAATGACCACGGAGAATAATGTTCCACTGGCTACAGATGCGACACATACACAGAAAACAGGTGTAATTCCGGGCAGATCAAAAGAGTATAATGCAGCTGCATATCTTAAAAATGCATATTTTTCGGATTATTCAGTGAATGCCATGAAAAGGCTTCTGACTTCTAGGCATTCTGTCAGTGTGATGTATAACGCGCAGAATATATATTATAATGCCAGTACCGGTGCATATTCTTATCCCACAAGTACAAAGAGTGTAAATCATGTAGTTACCGTGGTTGGATGGGATGATAATTATTCGGCGGCGAATTTTCAGGCTGCTTCAAATGTGACTTCCAACGGAGCATGGATCGTCAAAAACAGCTGGGGAACAAACTGGGGAAATAATGGCTATTTTTATATATCTTATGAGGACAAATCCGTCTGTGAGCTTGTGGCCGTGGCTGCGACAAACAAGCCGGAGTATGCAAACAATTATTTTTATGACGGAACTTCGGGGCTTGCATCGATCAGCCTGTATTCAGGGGAGAAGATTGCCAGTGTCTTTAAAGCTACAGCAGGAAAGGGAAAGGCGGAAAAGCTGGGCGAGGTAACACTTGCGTCTACGACTGCCAATAATTCTTTTTCTGTACAGGTATATACCAATCTGAGAGATGCCGGTAATCCTACAAGCGGAACACCAGCTTATGCAAGACCGGTGTCATGTACACAGTCAATGGCAGGAATTCAAACCTTTAAGATTCCGGAAGTTCTGATACAGCAGAACAGTTTATATTCGATTGTTGTGACAAATACCGGAAGTAAGACCGTGAAATATTATGTGGAAGCCAGTGTTGATTACGGATGGTGCAAATTTGAGGCATCTGTTCCGAGTGGGAAGAGCTTTATTTGTGGCAGTTCTGAAAATGTATGGTCAGATACAAGGAATTTTGGCCCGGCTATAACACCGCGTATCAAAGCACATACCAGAACACTTCAGACTGCGGCAAATATGAATATATCGGCGACTTCGCTGAATCTGTATGCAGGAGAAAAAAGAACGCTGAAGGCAGCTGCAAGTAGATCGGAAATGACAGCATCCGGAATCAGCTGGTCAAGCTCAAATAATAATGTAGTGAAGGTCAGCACAGGCGGTATGATCACAGCAGTACATCCGGGAACTGCAACAATATACTGTTGCGGTAATAATGCAAAAGGAATCAGGGCATCCTGTAAGATTACGGTAAAACTCAGAAAAACATCAGGGGTAAAAATTTCAGAGAAATCTTATAATAAAATAAAAATTACATGGTCAGCGGTTTCAGGATGTAATCGTTATGAAATTTACCGTCGTGAGAATAACGGAAAAGAAACAAAGATGACAACAGTCAGTTCCAGTGTGCGTACCTGGCAGGATACGAAAGTAAAAACAGGAAGTACCTACAGCTACCGGATTCGGGCTGCCTATCTGTATAATGGAAAAATAACAGCGCGTGGAGAATATTCGGATAAGGCATCTGCCAAAATCGAGCTTACCAAAGTAAAAGCCAAAGCAGCAGCAAAAGGTGGCCCGTATAATTATATTTCCTGGAATAAAGTTTCAGGAGCAAGTGGATACCGGATTTACCGAAAAACAAAAAATCAAGGCTGGAAAAGCATAAAAGAAGTAAAGAATACAGCGCTCAGTTATAAAGATTACAATATTCAGGGAATTACTTCATACGCTTATGCAGTCCGTGCATATCGCCTTGTAGATGGAAAAAAAGTTCTGAGCAGTTATACGGCCAGTTCGTATATAATGTCATATCCGGCAAAGCAGAATATATCAAAAATTACCAGAACGTCAAGAGGACTGAAGCTTTACTGGAAGACTCAGAAAAATGCAGACCGCTATCAGATATACCGTAAGACAAAAAATGCTTCCTGGAAAAGAATAGCAACCGTTTCCGGCGGAAAGACTTCATCCTTTGAGGACAGAACGGCGAAAAAAGGGATAACCTATTATTATGCAGTGCGCGCTGGTGTAAAAATATCTACCGGCAAGGTTCTGTGTGGAAGCTATACAGCAAAATCAGCAAAACGATAAAAATAAAAAAAACTCCCGGTCTCAGTTCAAAAATCACAGGAACTGAAACCGGGAGTTTCTGGTTGAATATGTGTGTATGTATATCAGGCTGCTTCGTAAGGCGATCAGTCGTTGTTGATAACAACGCCCTTCTGAAGCATTACGTTTGCATAGAGAGCTTTTTCACTTGTGGAGATGATGCAGTATGCTGTCTTGGCTTCGTCGTAGAATGCGAAACGCTCGATGTTTCCAATGGCTTTCCCGCCACGCTCGTCATGTTTGGAAACGATTTCTTTATATGTATCCCAGATCGGTGTCTCCACATCATCACCAGGCATTACTTCCATCAGGTTTACCGGATGCTCTACATAAGTATCAAGTGGGAAGAGTTTCAGGATCGCATCAAGGATCTCAGGAACGCCATGTCCGTCGCAGCGGATGGTGATCGCATTCTTGCCCATGGATTCTACAGGAAAGTTACCGTCTGCGATAACAAGACGGTCGCTGTGACCCATCTCACATAATACTTTCAGTAATTCTGGTGATAAGATTTCTGGAATTCCTTTTAACATAGTTCATATCCTCCTAAGATAAATTGGTTGTCTCATAATGCCGGTCGTATCAGACTTGCCTGCCCGGCAACAGGCTTTGTATCTCTTGTAATCTAATCTAACGGTATTTTCTCTTCTTTTCAAGGTAATATTTTCCTGTAAATGATGAAAATTTTATGGTTGACAGAAACGTTTCGGCGCGTTATGATGAACTCAAACAGAAACGTTTCGGTTTCTGCGCGAATTAAAGAAAAAATATGGAAAATAAACACAATAATTCCAAGGAGGAAAAAGATTATGCCACTGGTTACATCAAAAGAAATGCTGTTAAAAGCACAGAAGGGCGGATACGCAGTCGGAGCATTCAACGCAGAGAACATGGAGATGGTAAAGGCAATCATCCAGGCAGCTGAGGAGCTGAAGGCTCCGGTCATGATCCAGACAACACCGTCTACCATTAAATATGGTACTGTTGAGACTTATGCAGCGATCGTTGCAGCAGAAGCAGCCAAGGCATCAGTTCCGGTATGCCTTCATCTTGACCACGGCAGCAGCTTTGAACTGGCTATGCAGGCTATGCATGCAGGTTACACATCTGTTATGATCGACGGTTCCAAACTGGATTTTGAGGATAATATTAGAGAGACAAAGAGAGTTGCAGATGTAGCAGCAGCTCTGAATATTCCATGCGAGGCTGAGCTTGGCAAGGTCGGCGGCAAGGAAGATGATCTTGAGGCTGAGGCAGACACCAACACAGATCCGCAGGAAGCAAAAGAATTCGTAGAGCGTACAGGTGTTACTTCTCTGGCTGTTGCTATCGGAACTGCTCATGGCTTCTATGTTGGAACTCCGGTTCTTGATAAGGAGCGTTTAAGTGAGATCCGTGAGGTTGTTGATATTCCACTTGTTCTTCACGGTGCATCAGGACTTAGTGATGAGGATGTAAGTGACTGCGTAAAACGTGGTATCTGCAAGGTAAACTTCGCAACAGAGCTTCGTGCAGCATACTCCAAGGCAGTAAAAGAGACTTTCGCAGAGAACGAGAACACAATTGATCCGAAGGCTTACGGAAAAAAAGCAATCCAGGCAGTAAAAGAGCTGGTTGAGGCTCGTATGAAGGTTTGTGGATGCGACGGAAAGGCAGAATAATAATATCCAGATAACGGAGTGATCAGTATGGCAGCGACCATGAAAGATATCGCCAAGCGGACGGGACTTGGGCTTGCAACGATTTCCTCTTATTTTAATGGCGGAAACGTAAGAGAAAAGAACAGAGTAAAGATCGAGGAAGCCATCGAAGAACTGCACTATGAGGTCAATGAGGTAGCCAGAGGTCTTAAGACCAACGCAACCAAGACCATAGGTGTGGTGATCCCGGAGCTTAACAATACCTTTTGTGCGGAGATCATCACAGAGATGGAGGATGTGCTGAGAAGCCACGGATATGCCACCATTGTCTGTGACTGCCGTACAGATAAGAAGCTGGAGCGGGATGCTGTGGAATTCTTAAGCCGGAAACGTGTGGATGGGATCATCAATATGCCGGTGGACACAGAAGGCACTCATCTGAAAAAATTTCAGAAGACAGGGAAGCCGATCGTACTCATTGACCGTAAGATCCAGGATCTTTCCTGCGACAGTGTTCTTGTGGACAATGAGAAGGCGGCTGAGGATGCCATGAGAGTTTTTTTTCAGGCGGGACATCGCAAAATCGGTATTATTGGCGGCCCGGAGGAGATCTCTACAGCGCAGGAACGTCTCCAGGGATATAGAAGCGCGTATGAAAAACAAAATCTTCCAATACAGGAGTCTCTGATCTATCACGGCGATTATACCATTCAGGGTGGAGTGAAAGGTCTTGAGAAGCTTGTGACGGATAATCCGGATATGACAGCTGTATTTGTCACTAACTATGAGATGACCATGGGTGCGGTGATTGGTGTAAATGAGCTGGGACTTAAGATTCCGGAGCAGCTTTCTCTCATCGGTTTTGACAATCTTCAGTTTGCAAGAGCCTGCAATCCGAAGCTGACCATTGTGGCTCAGCCCACGCCAGGTATTGCCAGAGAGGTGGCTGGTATTATGCTGAAGCGTCTGGAAGAGGGCGAAGGTGAAGAAAAGGAGCGGATCACAGAGAAGCTTGGCGCAGAGATCATTACGGGGAGATCTGTGCGCGTGATATAAGGAGAAGGAGAAATCACAATGAAACCATATTTACTTGGTATTGACATCGGAACCAGTGCCTGTAAGATTGCGATCTTCGAGAAATCAGGCAAGGTGGTTGCAACAGCCAACGGCGATTATCCGGTGTACTATCCGAAAGAAGGCTGGGCCGAACAGAACCCGGAGGAATGGTGGAGTGCTGTCTGTCAGGCAGTGAAGGAAGTCATCAGAAAATCCGGCATCCGTCCGGATGAGATCGCAGGCATCGGTATCGACGGACAGAGCTGGTCTGCCATCGCAGTTGATAAAGACGGAAATGTTTTGACAAACACACCGATCTGGATGGATACAAGAGCACAGTCCATCTGTGACAGACTGAATGAAGAGATCGGAGCAGATGAGATCTTCCGTGTGTCCGGCAATTCTCTGCAACCGTCTTATACGACTGCGAAGATTCTCTGGTATAAAGAGAATCTTCCGGAAGTTTATGCAAAGATCGATAAGATTCTGCAGTCCAACAGCTACATAGCATTTAAGCTGACTGGTGTGATGAGCCAGGATGTCTCACAGGGCTATGGCCTGCACTGCTTTGACATGCGAAAAGCAGTGTGGGATGAGGATATGTGCAGAAAACTTGGTATTCCGGCAGAGTTTCTTCCGGAAATCTGTGACTGCGACCACGTGGTCGGAACTGTTACGGAGAAGGCAGCAGAGGAAGCAGGTCTTGCAGTGGGAACACCGGTGGTAGCCGGTGGTCTGGATGCAGCATGCGGAACTCTGGGGGCTGGCGTTATCCATCCTGGTGAGACACAGGAGCAGGGCGGCCAGGCTGGCGGCATGAGCATCTGCATGGATGAGTACAAGGCAGACCCGAGACTGATCTTAAGCTTCCATGTTGTTCCGGGACAGTGGCTCCTTCAGGGAGGCACGACCGGCGGCGGCGGCGTAATGCGCTGGTTTGAGCGGGAATTCGCAGATTATGAGCGCATGATGTCAGAGGAAAAAGGCTCTTCACTGAACCAGCTTAATGAGATTGCCCAGAAGGTTGCACCCGGAAGTGACGGAGTTGTTTTTCTCCCATATATGTCCGGTGAGCGTTCACCGATCTGGAACCCCAATGCGAAGGGCGTTTTCTACGGACTGGATTTTTCCAAGACCAAGGGACATATGGTACGTGCCTGCATGGAAGGTGTGGCACTTTCTCTGAAGCATAACCTTGATGTGGCGAAGGAAGCAGGGGCAGATGTGGAAGTTCTCCGTGCCATGGGCGGATCAGCAAATTCGCTACTCTGGACACAGATCAAGTCTGATATTACAGGAAAACCAATTGTAGTTCCGTCATCCGATACGGCCACAACACTTGGCGCAGCGATCCTGGCCGGTGTGGGCGTGGGAATGTACAGGGATTACGATGAGGCGATCAGCCTTACTGTAAAAGAAACAAGAAGACATGAACCGAACCCTGCAAACAGGGACGTTTATGATAAAACCTATAAAACCTATTTAAATCTCTATAAATCTCTTGAACCTATGATGAGAAATGAGGAGGAAAAGTAATCATGAAAGCAGCAGTAGTAGTAGCAAATGAGGATGTTCAGTATCAGGAGATCGAAGAACCGAAGGTAACTCCTGGTCATGTAAAGATCAAAGTAAGATATTCCGGAATCTGCGGATCTGATATTCCGAGAGTTCTGAATAACGGCGTACATTTTTATCCGATCGTACTGGGACATGAGTTTTCCGGTGACGTTGTGGAAGTCGGCGAGGGAGTCACAAAAGTAAAAGTCGGCGACCGTGTATCCGGTGCACCGCTTCTTCCATGTATGAAATGTGATGACTGCCAGAAAGGTAACTTCTCTCTCTGCAAGCATTACAGCTTCATCGGTTCCAGAGAGCAGGGAGCAAACGCAGATTATGTCGTTGTTCCGGAGCAGAACGCAGTACCGTTCGAGAAGAATGTTCCATATGAGCAGGGCGCAATGTTTGAGCCTGCAACTGTAGCGATCCATGGTGTATTCCAGAATGACTATCATGGTGGTGAATATGTAGCGATTCTTGGCGGCGGAACAGTTGGTATGTTCACCATGCAGTGGACGAAGATCTTCGGCTCCAAGAAAGTGGTAGTTTTTGACATCAGTGATGAGAGACTTGCTCTTGCAAAACGTCTCGGTGCAGATGAAGTGATCAACACGAAAGAAGAAGGATATATGGAAAAAGCCATGGCTATCACAGGCGGCAAGGGATACGGCTTCGTATTCGAGACAGCCGGACAGGTTCCGACCATGCACATGGCATTTGAGCTTGCAGCAAACAAAGCACATGTATGCTTCATCGGTACTCCTCATGAGAACCTTACTTTCACACCAAAGCAGTGGGAGAACATGAACCGTAAAGAGTTCAAGCTTACCGGTTCCTGGATGTCCTACAGCGCTCCATATCCGGGACGTGAGTGGGATCTGACTGCACATTACTTTGCAACAGGCCAGCTGAAATTTGACCCGGGCTTCATCTACAAGAAAATCCCGATGAGCCAGGCACAGGAGGCCTTCCAGCTGTTTAAGACACCTGGCCTTGTAAAAGGAAAGATTCTTCTTTCCAATGAGGAAGATTGATATGATCCTGACAGTAACCTTAAACGCTGCCATTGACAAGCGTTATGTAGTAGATGATTTTAAAGTGGGTGAGGTAAACCGTGTACGCGAGTGTACCTATGTTCCGGGAGGAAAGGGACTGAACGTTTCCAAGCCGGCGTCCATTTACGGTGCCGAAGTGACTGCCACAGGTTTTGTTGGCGGCCACGCAGGCAATTATATCGAAGATGCCCTGAAACCTTTTGGCATCAGAAGCGCATTTTATCATGTGGATGCAGAGAGCCGTTCCTGCATCAATATCTGGGATGAGGTCAATCACGTGCAGACAGAATTTCTGGAGCCGGGTTTTACGCTTACAGAGGAAGATTTCAAAGGCTTCGAAGAAAAATTCCGCGAGCTTGTGAAAGATGCTTCCGTTGTGGCAATGTCCGGAAGTGTTCCAAAAGGACTGGACGGAACTGCATACCAGCGTCTGGTAAAGATCGTCAAGGATGCCGGAAAAACGGTGATCCTGGATACCAGCGGAAAGCTTCTTGAGGATGGCATCAAAGCGGCTCCGACGCTGATCAAGCCGAACATTGATGAGATCCGTATGCTTACAGGAAAGCACTGTGACGATATCAACGATATCATCGAGGCTGCAAAGGCGATCCATGCAGGTGGTGTGGAGATCGTAGCCGTTTCTCTGGGCGCAGATGGTTCCCTGGCTGTTGGCGAGGAGGGGATTTTCCGTGCCGTTGTTCCGAAGATCGACGCGGTGAATACCGTAGGCTGCGGAGATTCCATGATCGCAGGTTTTGCCCTTGGATTAAGTGAGGGACTTTCTCTGGAAGAAACATTACGCAGAGCCAGCGCTATCTCAGCAGCTGCAGCAATGCGTGAGGAGACAGGCTTCTTTGTGATGGAAGATATGGAGAAGCTGCTTCCGAAGATCGAGATCCAAAAACTGGGATAAAAAAATATCAAATATAAAGGAGATGTAAAAATGGCAGAAGTTATCAATCCGGCAATCGTGCCGAAAGTGACACTTCCATCCGGTGAGCAGGTTCCATGTGTGGGAATGGGAACATTTGGTTCCGACCGTGTATCTGCAGAGGATGTATCGGCAGCTGTTGCAGGCGCGATCCGCAGCGGCTACCGTATGTTTGACTGTGCTGCATGCTACGGAAATGAGCATGAGATCGGTCAGGTGTTCAAAGATGCTTTTGACGAAGGTGTTGTAGAGCGTAAAGATCTCTTCATCATGACAAAGGTATGGAATGACATGCACAGAAGAGTTGAGGAGGCCTGCGATAAGAGTATCAAGGATCTTCAGTGTGACTACGTGGACATGTATTATATCCACTGGCCATTCCCGAACTATCATGCACCGGGATGTGATGTAGATTCCAGAAATCCTGATTCCAAGCCTTTCAGCGTTGAGGAGTTCATGGATACCTACCGTCAGTGTGAGGCGCTGGTAGAAAAAGGAAAGATCCGTTACATCGGTATTTCCAATATGACCATTCCGAAGCTTGAGGCAGTTCTTCCGCTTATGAAGATCAAACCGGCTACCTGTGAGCTTGAGCTTCACGTATGCTTCCAGCAGCAGGAGCTTTATGATTATCTGGTAGCTCATAATATTCAGCCTGTAGGCTATATGCCAATTGGTTCTCCACGCAGACCTGAGAGAGATATCTGCCCTGAGGATGTTGCAGATCTGGAAGTTCCGGAGATGCAGGCTATCGCCAAGGCACATGGGGTTCATCCGGCTCTGATCGCTTTGAAATGGGCACATCAGAGAGGTGAGATTTCTATTCCGTTCTCTGTTCACAACTATGCAAGCAATCTGAAATGTGTGACAGAGGATCCGCTTACAGATGAGGAGATGGCAAGCATTGCAACTCTGGAGAAGGGCAATCGTCTTGTAAAAGGCCAGGTATTCCTGTGGCATGGTGCAAACGACTGGCATGATCTCTGGGATGAGGATGGCGTGATCGTCAAATAATATATGTAATATTGGAACATAGAATAAAAAAGATCCTGCGTTCGATATATTGGACGCAGGATCTTTTTTAATACAGGTCGGAAAACCGGAGTTCTGTACATTTTTCGACAGATTAACCGTTAAATCTGCCTTGCATGAAAGTGGACTAAGAAACTCTGTTGTAAATTATTACCAAACATGTTACCATGTAGAAAGCATTAACAGTTATTGTTCACAGAAAGAGCTGTGACGGCTAAAATAAATTTGGCAGAGATGATGGGAGATATCTGTCAGGGGGATGTACAAAGGAAACAGCAACAGAAACTGATCAGAGGGGGACTACAGAAATTATGTATCGTATTTTACTGGTAGATGATGAAATACTTGTTCGCGATGCGATCCGGGAGAATATTGACTGGAAAGCCATGGATTGTGAACTGGTAGGCGACTGTGATAACGGGAAGGCGGCAGCGGAATTTGTGCAGACCCATCCGGTAGATATTGTGCTTACAGACATTCTCATGCCATATATGGATGGTATGGAGCTGAGCTGTTTTCTTCATGAGAATTACCCGGATATTGTGATCGTGATCTTCAGCGGATTCGGAGAATTTGAGTATGCGAAGAAGGCAATTCAGTACGATGTAAGTGAATATATGCTGAAGCCGGTGACAGCCATGGAGCTTCGTGCAGTTATTGAGAAGATGAAGAAGAAGGTAGACCAGAGAAGAGAAGAGAAACAGAAGCTGGAACGTCTGACCCAGACCTCAGAGAATTATCAGAAGAATGCTATCGTGATCCGCTCCAAGGCACTGCAGGCTTTTGTGGATAACACGAAAACACGGGAGGAGAGTCTGGAGGAACTTTCCGGGCTTGGAATCAGTCTGGAGGCAGCCTGCTACCGTGTTGCGGTTTTTGACCTGGATCTGTATTCGGACAGCATGCAGCTCACCTCTGAGAAACGGCAGGAGAGTGCGCTGATGTCGTTTGTGCTTTTTAATGTCAGTGATGAGATCGTCAGCCGGGAAAAAGCCGGGGTGGCATATCAGGAAGGGAACAATAAGGTCTGCGTTCTTTTCATGGGAAACCGTACAAGAGAATTCAGCGAGAAGATCATGAAGATCTGCGAGATGATCCAGACGAAACTTAAGGAGCTGATGGCGCTGGAGGTGTCAATCGGTGTTGGAAGCTGGGCCAGAACACAGCAGGAACTTCTGGTATCTCATGAGCTTGCAGATAAAGCAATAGGGTACCGCTATCTTCTGGGCGGAAGTCTTCTTATAGATATGGAAGAACATCCGGTGGAGAACATCAGGTATTCGGATGATCTCATGGAGAAGCTTTCCACTGCACTGAAAGCAGGAAAAAAAGAGAATGCGGACAGTGTGCTTGACAGAATCGCAGCTGAGATCAAGGCTGCAAGAGTTGATAAGAGCAGAGCCTGCGTATATCTCCAGCAGATCATCCGTGCTGCAGACGATACGTGTGAGGATATGGTTCCGGACAGCACGCTGCTTTCGGAGAGGGAAACTCTTCTCAGACGGGTGACAGAGCAGAAATCTTTTGACAGTGCATTTGCCCTGGTGAAGGATCATGTGGGAAAAATATTCCAGGTGCTTTCCGATGCGAACAGCTCCAGCGGTCAGCGCCAGGCGAGACTGGCACTGGATTATATCCAGAAGAATTATATGGATCCGGACCTGAGCCTGAACAGCATCTGTTCTTACCTGAATATCAGTACAAGCTATTTCAGTACGATATTTAAGGATCTTACAGGAGAGACTTTCACAGAGGTACTGATCCGTACCCGCATGGAGAAAGCCAAGGAGCTCCTGGAGAATACGACTATGAAGAATTATGAAATTGCCGAGAAAGTCGGATTTGCAGACCCCCATTATTTTGGAATTTCTTTCAAAAAAATGACTGGCTGCACACCGACGGAATATGCGAGGGAGAAGCGTAAATGAGAGATATCCGGTTTGCGGCAAGGATCATAGGAAAATTCAAAAGCATCCAGAGCGCGATCTTTGCGGTAGTGACTGTGCTGCTTTTAAGTGCGGTGCTGGTCATAACAGGTGTTTCCATGAGATATACCCGCAATTCTATTTTTGAAAATTCCTCTGTTTACACGCAGAATATCGTGCAGCAGATGAATCAGAATATTGATTCCTATATTGATTATATGGAAAATATTGCCTATATGATCTCCAGCAATGAGGATGTACAGCAATATCTTTTTGGTGACAATGTGGACGATGGAACAAGAGAACGTCTGATCAATCAGTTTAAGACTATACTGGACGGGCGAAGTGATATCAGAAATCTTGGAATCATTGGAAGTAATGGCCGTAAGCTGATCAACGATGGCAAGCAGTCTGTGAACCCGGATCTGAAGCTTTCCACCCAGGAATGGTATCTGGAAGCTTTACAGAAGCCGGAAGGACCGCTTCTTACATCTTCCCATGTACAGCACATTATCAGCGGAGATCGTCCGTGGGTAATTACCTTAAGCCGGGGGATCCGCAATTTTTCCAACCAAGGTGAAAAAGAGGGCGTTTTTTTTATTGACCTGAATTACAGCGCCATCAGTGAGCTCTGTGATCAGAATACCATTGGAAAAAAAGGATACGCATTCATTCTGGATGAAAGCGGAAATATTGTATACCATCCCCAGCAGCAGCAGCTTTATAATGAACTGCAGACCGAAAATATCGATCTGATT
The DNA here is from genome assembly GCF_040096615.1 of Blautia aquisgranensis. NCBI lineage: Bacteria > Bacillati > Bacillota > Clostridia > Lachnospirales > Lachnospiraceae > Blautia > Blautia aquisgranensis. The sequence goes on along the minus strand of NZ_JBBMEJ010000004.1, from coordinate 106,354 downwards.
GTGAATTCAAAAGAAGATACGGTGCGTACCGGAAAGGGAAACAGAGGAAAGCTGTATTCCATTTCCAGATCTAATAAAACAGGATGGACTGTTGTGGGCTGCATGAGCGTCAGTGAGCTCCTGCGCAAAAGCAATCAGGCACAGAGCATTTATGTGCTTATTTCCGCACTTCTGATGATTGTGGCGCTGCTTTTTTCCAGATTTCTGGCTAAGAGTCTTACTTATCCCCTTCAGCGTCTCAGGGATTCCATGTCCAGGGTACAGGAGGGACATTTTGACGGAGCGGATGTGGAGATTGATTCGGAGAATGAGATCGGAAGTCTGACGAAATCTTTTAATGTGATGACACATCGGATACAGGATCTGATGGAACAGAATGTGAAGGAACAGGAAGCAAAGAGAAAAAGTGAGCTGAAGGCTCTTCAGTCTCAGATTAATCCGCATTTTCTTTACAATACTCTGGATTCGATCATCTGGATGGCAGAAGGCAGAAAATACGAGGAGGTTGTCCTGATGACAGCATCTCTGGCACGTCTTTTGCGGCAGAGTATCAGCAATGAGGATGAAGTGGTTCCTCTTGCAAGGGAAGTGGAGTATGCAAAGGGGTATCTTACGATCCAGAAGATGCGTTACAAGGACAAGCTGGAATTTGAGATCAATGTAGAACCTTCTATATTAAATATCCCGCTGATAAAGCTGGTTCTCCAGCCGATCATTGAAAATGCCATCTATCATGGCCTGAAATATAAAGAGAGCAAGGGGCTTTTGCAGGTAAAAGGGTTTATGAAGGATGGAAATGCAGTTCTTCAGGTGATCGACAACGGAGTAGGTATGGATGAGGAAACACTGGCACATATTTATGATAAGCATAAGGTGAATTATCATTCCAATGGCGTGGGGGTTTATAATGTACAGAAACGTCTGCAGCTTTATTATGGAGAAAGTTACGGGATCACCTATGAAAGTAAAAAAGGTGTCGGAACAACTGCCACGATCACCATTCCGGGAATGCAGGAGGAATCAATATGAAAAAACACAGAAAACTCCTGACCTTTGGAGTAGTCATCTGCCTTGCAGCAGGACTTGTGGCCGGAATCTTCTATTATAAACAGACAGAGGAAGAGAGAAATTTATCACTGATCTATATTCCGAAGGTTGTGGATGGTAGCAATGATTTCTGGACTTCCCTGATCCAGGGAGCGGAGATGGCCGCAAAAGAATATAATGCAGATATCCGCGTATGGGCACCTGAGGAAGAGAATGATGTGGATGGTCAGAATAAGCTGATCAAAAGAGCAACAGAAGAAAAACCGGATGCGATCCTGATCTCTCCATCCAGCTTTACTGAATCGGACCAGCTTTTGAAGAGGGCAAAGGAACAGGGAATACATATTGCATTTATTGATTCCTATACCCAGGAAGCTGTCCAGGATCTCACTGTTGCGACCGATAATCTGGAAGCAGGGCAGCTTCTTGGCAGATTTGCAAAGGAGCTTGTGGGGGAGGATGACCAGATCGCAATCGTTTCACATGTAAAAGGCGTATCTACGGCAGTTGAAAGAGAAAAAGGATTCCGTACAGGACTTGGCAGTTTGAAGGAGAATATCGTAGATGTGGTATACTGTGATTCTCAGTATGACAAGTCCTATGAGCTAACAAAAGAACTGATGAAAAAATATCCGGACCTCAAGATGATCGCGGGAATGAATGAATATTCCTCTGTAGGTGCTGCAAGGGCAGTTAAAGCGGCAAAAGCAGAGAAACGGATCAGGGTAGTGGGAGTAGACAGCTCACAGGAGGCCGTTCAGCTGATGGAACACGGAGTATTCCAGGGGATCGTTGTGCAGAAAGCATTTAAAATGGGGTATGTAGGTGTTCGGGAAACCATTAAGATGCTGCGAGGTGAGGAATATAAAAAGAATATTAATTCCGGCTGCCAGCTGGTAACCCCGGATAATATGTATACCAGTGAGATAGAAAAACTGCTTTTTCCGTTTAATACGTTAAAAACACATGGTGATCTTACATCGTAAATAGTCATAAATGCACAAAGAAAAGCGTTAAATATTTACTGTACAGTAAATATTTAACCTTTTTTTGCAAGATATTCTATTACAATTATTGACTTTTGACGGTATTATAATAACCAAGAAAACACAAGATACGTGCAAAACGTGAGGAGGGTAAAAATTGGAAAAGTTAAAACAAAATCCAATCGTTAAGAAGCTCGGATTGAACAGAATACTTCTTGTCTGTGTTCTGATTCTCATGTTCCTGGTTTTTAAAGTAGTTCTTGGAAACAAGTTTCCGGCTGTTGATAGTATCAGATCTACTTTGAACTATGTGTACTTCCTGGGCTTCTTGTCACTTGGCGTTACATTCGTAATCGCTACAGGAGGAATTGATTTCTCCATCGGACCTGTAATGTTCTGCTGTGCACTGGTATCCGGTTACTGCATGACATCTTACAAGGTTCCATGTGCAGTTGCCATGATCCTTTGCATTCTGATCGGTCTCTGCTTTGGTATTTTCAATGGCTGGATGGTTTCTTACATGTCAGTACCACCATTCATTATTTCCATGGCATCCATGAACATTGCAAAAGGTATTGCTTCTGTATTCACAAAAACACAGTCCGTAAGCTGGCCGGCAGCTGGCGATGCAAACGGCTGGTTCCGTAATATCGTTTCCGTAAACGGCTTCCCTGTAGGAATTATTATTTTCCTGGTAATGGCAGTTATCTGCGGTATCGTTCTTTACAACACAAAACCAGGACGTTACATCCTCTGCCTTGGATCTAACAAAGAGGCTGTCCGTCTTTCCGGTGTTAACACAAAGAAATGGGAAATGCTTGCTTATGTGATCTGCGGATTCCTGGTAGGTATTGGAGCGCTCTTCTTTGTAGCTACATACACAACTGTTCAGCCAGGTTATGGCGATCAGTATAACAACGAGGCTATTGCAGGTTGCGTTATGGGTGGTACATCCATGGTTGGTGGACTTGCTTCCATCGGCGGTACTGTAATCGGCGTATTTATCATCTCTCTTCTTCAGCAGGGCATCATGGCATTTGGCCTTGGTAAAGGACAGCAGATGATCATCACAGGTATCATCGTTATCGTTGCAGTTTATATCGACGTTTCTGCAAGACGCAGAAAGAACTGATCTTAGAGGGAGGATGCGACAATGGGTGAAGTTATTTTAACTATGAAGGACATTGATAAGTCCTTTCCTGGAGTTCATGCTCTGGATCACGTTAATTTCGAAGTAAAACGCGGCGAAGTACATGCACTTATGGGAGAAAACGGTGCCGGTAAATCAACACTGATGAAGGTTCTTACCGGTATTTATCAGAAGGATTCAGGTTCCATCGTTTACAAAGGACAGGAAACAGAATTCCACAATACACGTGAGGCACAGGATGCCGGCGTTGTAATCGTACATCAGGAGCTGAACATGGTAGGTGATCTTACTGTTGCTCAGAACATCTTCATCGGACGTGAGCCGAAGAAGGGTTTCCGCATTGATGACAAAAAGATGATCGAGGATTCCAAGAAGCTTTTTCAGGATCTGAACATTGAGATCAATCCGAAAGAAAAGATGAAAAACCTGACAGTCGGAAAACAGCAGATGTGTGAGATCGCAAAAGCAATTTCCCATAAAGCTGAGGTTATCATTTTTGATGAGCCTTCCGCAGCACTGACAGAGAAAGAGATCGCGGACCTGTTCGAGATTATCCGTGACCTTCGTAAGAAGAATCTTGGTATCGTATATATCTCTCACCGTATGGATGAGATCAAGACCATCACAGACCGTGTAACCGTTATGCGAGATGGTGGATATGTAGGAACTCTGATCACAAAAGACAGTACAAAAGAAGATATCATCAACATGATGGTTGGTCGTGTTATTTATGAAGATCCGAAACAGCAGAGTGCAGTTCCGGCAGATGCACCAGTAGTTCTTAAGGTTGAACATCTGAACGCAGGAAAGATGGTTCAAGATGTAAGCTTTGAACTGAAGAAAGGTGAGATCCTTGGTTTCTCAGGACTAATGGGGGCAGGACGTACCGAGACAGCCAGAGCACTGTTCGGAGCAGACCCGAAACAGAGTGGTAAGATCTCTGTTATGGGTAAAGATGGACAGCTTCACGAAGTTACCATCAACAGCCCGCAGGATGCTGTTAAATGTGGTATCGGTTATCTGTCAGAGGACAGAAGAAGATACGGCTGTGTTGTACAGAAATCTGTAACAGAGAATACAACACTGGCAACAATGGAAGAGTTTACCAATGGTATCTTTATCAACAAAGCAAAAGAGAAAAAAGTTGCTGAGAAATATGTAAACGAACTTGCAACTAAGACACCTACTACAGACCAGCTGGTAGTTAACCTTTCCGGTGGTAACCAGCAGAAGGTAGTTATCGCAAAATGGCTGACACGAGACAGTGACATCCTTATTTTCGATGAGCCTACAAGAGGTATCGATGTTGGTGCTAAGAACGAAATCTACAAATTAATGAACAGACTGGCAGCAGAAGGCAAATCCATTATCATGATTTCTTCTGAGATGACGGAAGTTCTCCGAATGAGTGACCGTATCATCATCATGTGTGAGGGTAAAGTTACCGGATGTATTGATATCTCCGAGGCAACCCAGGAAAACATCATGGACAAGGCCACACGGAATATCAATTAAGGAGGAAAGTCATGACTAAGAAGAAAAAAAGTATTTTAAGTGATCAGAGATTTATTGTTTTGCTCGTTATCATTGTCCTGTGTGCAATATTCTCAGGCATGAGTAAAGAATTCAGACAGTACACCACGATCCTGAGTATGCTGGATTTCTCATATTACGATCTTCTTATGGCGATCGGAGTTACATTCCCGCTTATCACTGGTGGTGTTGACCTGTCAATCGGAACTGGTATGGTAGCTTACGCACTGATCGCAGGAACACTGATCAGAAACAACAACTGCCCGGTAGCACTTGCTATGATCATCTGTATCGTACTTGGTATCGCAGTTGGTGCATTAAACGGTGTACTTATTGGTGTTATGAACCTGCCGCCATTCCTTGCAACACTTTGTACCTGTATGATTACCCGTGGTGCCGGATCTCTTTGCAGTGCAACACCTTGGCCGGGACTTACACAGCCGGGTGGATGGTTCCACACAATCTTTAAAGTAACCGTTGGTACAGGAAGAAGTGCTTCACGTTATCCGCTCGGTTTCCTGTGGATGATCATTCTGGTTCTTCTTATGGAGTACATCCTGAACCACACCAAATTCGGTCGTTACACAATTGCAATCGGTTCCAACAAAGAGGCAGCAGCCCTTTCTGGAATCAATACAAAGTTCTATCACGTAATGGTATACGTTGTCTGCGGTCTGTTTACAGGTCTTGCAGCAATCGCATACGCAGCAGTAACACCTACTGTACAGCCTGGTACTGGTGCCGGACTTGAGATGGATGCTATCGGTGGTGTATTCGTTGGTGGTGTAGCAGCTACCGGTGGATATGGTTCCGTGATCGGTACATTCGTTGGTATCTTCGTCATCATGCTTCTGAAAACAGGTCTTCCATATATCGGCCTGCAGGCAAACTGGCAGCAGATCATCACTGGTATCGTTCTGATCGTAGCCGTTCTGATCGATATCTTGAAAGAGAAAAAAGCAGCACATTGATATTAAGAAGTGTGTATAATAAGTAAGGGTGCTGTTTACAGAGAAATGTGAACAGCACCCGATAATCAAAGATGTGAAACGCCAAGGGGTAGCAACGGCGTATGAACATAAAAAAACTATATAATATATTTTAAGGAGGAAATATTATATGAAAGCAAAAAAGGTTATGGCATTAATGCTGTGTGCAGCAATGGTAACAAGCATGAGCGCAACAGCAGCTTTTGCAGCTGAGGAGAAAGAAGATGCAGCAACAGAGGAATCCGCAGATTCCACAGCAGCTGAGGATCCTACCGCACAGTTCGACGGACTGAAAGCAAACGAAGCTTATGAGTTCCCGATGATGGTTAAATCTTTCCAGTCTACATACTGGGATGCAGCTCAGGAAGGTATGAAGAAAGCATCTGAGGAGCTGGGCGTTACTTATAAAGCACAGGGACCGAACAGTGAGTCCGATATCGCTGACCAGGTTAACATGATCAACACAGCTATCGGCTCCAATCCTGTTGGATTAGGACTTGCAGCTTGCGATACATCTTCTGTTCAGGATGCTCTTAAGACATGTGCAGAAAAAGGTATCCCGGTTGTAACTTTCGATACAGGTATCGCTGATGCTCCGGAAGGATCTGTAGTATGCGAGGTTTGTACAGACAACGCACAGGCTGGTGCAGTAGCAGCTGAGAATATGTACAACTCCATTAAAGACGTTGTTAAAGATGCTGACGGACAGGTTATCATCGGTGAGGTTAACCAGGATGCAACAGCTCAGAACATTCAGCAGCGTGGTACTGGATTCATCAACAAGATGATCGAGCTTCTTCAGGCTGATGGCAAGACTGTAGCAGTAAGCGGTAACGAGTTCTATGTTAACGCAGCAGAGGGTGCTGATGCTGATGCTAAAGACGCAGACGTTGTTATCCAGGTAGCTGTTCCGGCACAGACAACTGTAGAGCTTTGCTCCACAGAGGCTCAGGCAATCCTTTCCCAGGAGAACTGTATCGCAGTATTCGGTTCCAACCAGGTTTCTGCAGAGGGTGTGCTTGCAGCAAATGCTAACCTTAACGTTCTTGGTTCTGACCCGGCAAACGGTGATGTAGTTGGTGTTGGTTTCGATGCTGGTTCTATCATCAAAGCAGCTGTTAAAGATGGCACATTCATTGGTGCTGTTACACAGTCTCCTCTTATGATGGGATACTATGCAATCTACGCTCTGACAGCAGCAGCTAACGGCCAGGAGCTTGAGGATGTTCCTACAGAGGGTTACTGGTATGATGCAACAAATATGGAAGACGAGAATATCGCTCCTAACCTTTATGACTAATCAAATCATATAATTGATAAGATCGTGAAGTTATAATGAACGCGGATGGCGTTCACGGACGTATGAAATAAGAGATCCGCTGGCTGATTCAGTCAGCGGATTTTTTAAATAAATAATGTAGTAGTTCATAAATAATCGCTGTATTATTGGCAAATAAAGACACTTTTTTTGACAAAAGAGGTTCTTATCACCGGAAGGATCCTGATGTATGATAAATACAACATCAGATATGAAAGTGATCAGAAGCTTACATATTGAGGAGGATTTAAAAATGGCAACATATTATTTAGCAGTAGATATCGGAGCATCCAGCGGACGTCACATTCTGGGACATATGGAAAACGGAAAGATGATCCTGGAAGAAATCTATCGTTTTGAGAACGGTATGGTAAAGAAAGACGATGAGCTTTGCTGGGAATTTGACCGCCTTTTCAAAGAGATCGTAAACGGTCTTAAGAAATGTAAAGAACTCGGTAAGATCCCGGTAAGCATGGGTGTAGATACCTGGGGCGTTGACTTTGTACTTCTTGACAAAGATGATAACGTTCTCGGAAACACAGTAGGCTATCGTGACCATCGTACAGAGGGTATGGACGAGGAAGTTTACAAGACAATTTCCCTGAAAGACCTGTACGCAAGAACCGGTATCCAGAAAGCAATCTTTAACACTGTATACCAGCTGATGGCAGTAAAGAAGAAACATCCGGAATATCTGGAGCAGGCTGAGACACTTCTTCATGTACCGGATTACTTCCACTTCCTTCTTACAGGAGAGAAGACCTGCGAGTACACAGAGGCAACAACAGGACAGCTTGTATGCCCGACAACAAAAGACTGGGATTATGAGCTGATCGACATGCTCGGATATCCGAAGAAGATCTTCCAGAAGCTGATCATGCCTGGAACAAGCATCGGACATTTAACAGATGAAATAAAAGCAGAGGTTGGCTTTGACCTTGAGGTTGTAGCTCCGGCTACACATGATACAGGATCTGCAGTACTTGCTGTTCCTGCAAATGACGACGATTTCATCTACATCAGCTCCGGAACATGGTCCCTTATGGGAATTGAGAGAAAAGAAGCTGACTGCTCAGAGAAGAGCTGTGAGATGAACTTCACAAATGAGGGCGGATATGCAGGACGTTTCCGTTATCTGAAGAACATCATGGGTCTTTGGATGATCCAGTCTGTACGTCATGAGTTTGATGACGCATACAGCTTCGCACAGATCTGCGAGATGGCTGAGGAAGCGAAAGACTTCCCATCCAGAGTAGATGCGAACGATGAGTGCTTCCTTTCACCTGAAAATATGACAAAAGAGGTTCAGGACTACTGCCGCAGAACAGGTCAGCAGGTTCCGGAGACTCTTGGCGAGATCGCAACTGTTATCTATGCAAGCCTTGCAGAGTGCTATGCAAAAACAGCCAAAGAGCTTGAGGAGATGACAGGAAGAACCTACAGCCGTATCCATGTTGTAGGCGGTGGTTCCAATGCAGGCTACTTAAATGAGCTGACTGCAAAAGCTACAAAGAAAGAGATCCATGCAGGCCCAGGCGAGGCTACTGCGATCGGTAATATCACAGCACAGATGCTGAAAGCCGAGGAGTTCAAATCTATCGAGGAGGCTCGTACAACGATCCATGAGTCCTTCGGTATCAAAGTATATAACGCATAAATAAAAATAATTGGAGGTTTTATTATGTTAGTTAACACAAAGGCAAAAGTTGGTGTATTTTCAATTGCTTTAGGTGCATATCTTCCACAGTTCCCGTCACTGGTACCGGAATTTGAGGCACAGTATGATGCATTCAAAAAAACAATCCCGGATACAGTAGAGATCATTGACGGTGGAATGGTTACAACAAAAGAGCAGGCAATGGCAGCAGGAGATAAGTTCCGTGCAGCTGATGTTGATCTTGTATTCCTTCAGATGCTGACATACGCTACATCCTACAACATGCTTCCTGCAATCCGTGACCTTGATGTTCCGGTTGTTCTTGTAAACGTTCAGAAGATCAAAGCACTGGATTATGAGCACACTGACATTGCTTCCTGGCTGGGTGAAGGCTATGCATGCGGCGCTGTAGGCGAGGCAGTAGCTGACCTTGAGAGAGCAGGCAAGAGACATGCTGTTATCACAGGTGTTGTAGAAGGTGGAGATCCTGCAGTTCAGGCTGAGATCGAAGACTGGTGCAAGGCTGCTCAGGTAAGAAGAAGATTCCGTGAAACTAACATTGCACAGATCGGAAGACCATACCCGGGTATGATGGATCTGTATATTGATGAGACAAACCTCTATAACAGAATGTTCCTCTACACAAAACAGTTTGACTGGGAGAAGATGTGGGCAATCGCTGATGATATCACAGACGAGGAAGCAATCCGTGCAAAGGCACAGGATATCCTTGATACATTCGATATTGAGGGCGGCGGCACAATCGAGAAAGTATGGGATATGGCCAAATACGTTGTTGCTTTTGAGAAATGGGTAAAAGACGAGCATCTTGGAATGATCGCTTCCCATTACGACGGATTTGCACAGGGTAAAGCTGGTGTCCTTGACAGTATGCTGATCCCGGCATTCTCCATGCTGATCAAACAGGGTACTGCATGTGCTGTAGAGGGTGACATGAAAGTTGCCATGGCTATGAGTATCTTAAAGACAATTTCCGGTACAGGCCAGCTTTCTGAGATGTACTCCATCGACTTCAATGATGATATCTGCATCATCGGACATTCCGGAAGTGGTGACGCTGACATCTCTGATAAGAAGCCAACCATGAAGATCGTAAAAGTATTCCACGGTAAAACAGGCGGCGGATACCTGACACAGTTCTATCCATATACAGGCCCTGTAACCTATCTTGCAATCACACAGGATAAAGACGGAAACTTCAAGTTCGTTGTAGCTGAGGGTGTAAACGAGGAAGGACCAATCCTTTCCTTCGGTGATACCAACATGAGAACACGTTTCACATGTGGCGCAAGAGAATTTGTAAACCGCTGGAGCGAGGCTGGCCCGACACATCATATGGCAGCTGCTACAGGAAGACATATTGATACAATTCTGAAGGTTGCAAAAATCTTCAACGTACCGGTAGATATCGTAACAAGATAATTACCAGTCATAATATAACGATAAATTCTTTCTTATAACCAACCTAAACATATTCAGAAAAAGGAGACCGCTTTCGGGCAGTCTCCTTTTTTCGTTGGGAAAATTTTAATACAAAAAATCTGCCGAAAATGCTAAGTGCAGATTCGGCAGAAAAGATTTTTGATGTTTATAAATCATTTATGCATAAGTTTATGCTCCTTGGAAAGCTCATCATGTAGCTGAAGGGAAGACCAGTGCTGCGTTACCGGTGTGAGCATTGCCTTCAGTGCAACAGAAGGAATCTGATTTTCGTGAAAAAATGCAAGAAATGAATCCATCTGTTCACTGGAAAAATCTTTCAGTACAAGCATTTCATCTGTGAAATTTGCTCCCAGGTTAAATTGTGGTGAAGACTGAAAGCCCGGAAGTTCAAAAAGATAACCCAGTGGATGAAGAAATTCCGGTGTGCTGACGATCCTCGTTTTTACCTTCTGACGGTTCAGATAACGGCGGATCAGACGAAGCCGGTCCGGATCATTAAAATTATACAAAAGAACTGCTGGCTGTGTATTCATATAAGTACCTCTTTTCATTCTTCTCTGCGTGCCGGGAAACGGATCTCAACCTCTGTGCCCTCATCAGGTTTGCTGGAATAGGACAGGCCATAATCATTTCCGTAAAGGATCTGCAGTCTGCGATGTGTGTTGTAAACAGCGATGTTGGTTCCGCCGGAACGGCTCTGCCCTGTTCCGGAGAGGATGGTTTCAAGAATTTCGGGAGGAATGCCTACTCCGTCATCAGAGATCAGGAGAACAACAGTCTCATCCTCCATCCATCCGGTAATTACAATAGTGCCGGATTTGGAAGGCTTCTCCAGAATGCCGTGGAGAATGGAATTCTCGACCACAGGCTGGAGTGTCAGCTTCGGGATCTGATATTCCGAAAGCTCATCCGGGATATCGGTGATCAGCTCAATGCTGTCGTGGTAGCGCATATTCTGGAGCTGTACATAGAGCGTAACGTGCTCAAGCTCCCTGGAAATCGTAGAAATACCTTTTTTACGGCTTAATGTCAGCTTGTAAAAACGGGAAAGACTCTGCACTGCATGGCTGATCTCTTCGGTCTGGCCCTGGAGAGCCATCCAGTTGATCATATCCATTGTATTATAAAGAAAATGCGGATTGATCTGTGCCTGAAGGGAATTAAATTCTGCAATCCGGAGGTCTTCGGCAGCCTTTGCCTGCTTTTCCATCAGAGCTTCCATTTTTCTGGTCATGTAGTTATAGGTGTCAATGAGATCACCGATCTCGTCATGAGCAACCGGGCTTTCCATGGGCGTTGGCGGTCCGTGGCGGACGCTCTGCATCTGGCGGATCACGGAAGAAAGCCTTCCTGTGATGGAATGAGCCAGTACATTGGAAAAAAGCAATGCCAGAACAAGAAAACCGGCGTAGATCAGTGCAATCTGGATCATCAGATGATTACTCTCATGGATCAGAGGCGGCGACGGAAGAATCGTAACCATGAACCAGTCGGTATTGGCGATGCTGTAAAAACCGGAGTAAACCTTTGTATCAAGGATCGTGCGTTCCACAAAATTGTTGGAGGACATGAAGGAATCCTTGATCGTGTCATAGTCCAGACGGTAAATTCCGGACAGAGACTGGTCGGAAGTGGCAACGATGGCATCACGTTCATTGACAATGTAGGAAACGCTGCCCTCCAGGGAAAGATTGTCTGAAAGTATGGAAGTCAGCTTATCATCCGAAAAATACACAGCCAGATAGGCTTTGTAGGTGTTTGTGTGATAGTACAGACTCAACGGGCAGATATATGCCATATCTCCGTAATTCTGCTTTTCCTGTGAGCCCAGATAAAAAGAAGGACAGAACATTTCCTGTGCATCCCGGCTTCCCTGAAAGATTCCATACCAGTAGGTACCTTTTATCTGACTGAGTGGTGTGAGAATATTTCTGGTATTGGAATAATCATCCAGTGTGTCCAGCTCTTCCGGAAAATCCACATAGATCCGTACATCAGTTACCAGTGAATCCGTAGTCAGACGGCGGATCGCATTCTTAAAATCTGTAGCATGATTGGAAGTAGCAAGCTTTTCGGCAGAGTCATTTACAGGCATATAAAAAAGTTCCTGGAAAAAATTCTGCCCCGTAATATTGCGTGTCGTGGAGAGAACCGTATCCATGGTGCGCTCAATAAGAGGTGCGGTTTTTGCGGAAGCATCCTGTTCCTGACGGATGGTATTGGACACGACCATGTTATAAAGCCTTCCATAAAAAAGAAATACCGTAAGGAAGGCGGGGAGTATGACGATACTCATAAGTGCAATGGTGAACTTGGTCTGGAGACTTAAGTTCATGTAGCCGTTTTTGAAACGGCACCAGGGCCCCCTCATGACATTTTCTCCCTGTATTCAGAAGGAGAGAAGCCGGAATATTTCTTGAAGCTTTTTCCGAAATAATTTCCGTCTGTATAGCCGACTTTGGAAGAAATCTCCGAGATCTTATACCGCGGATCAGAAAGCAGTTGCTTGGCTTTTTCCATGCGGTACTCAGTGAGATACTGGTTTAAAGTCTGTCCAGTCTCACTTTTGAAGAAAGTGCACACATAGGAAGCGGAGAGATAAACATGATTACTGATATCCTTTACGGAAAGAGTATCGTTCATGTAATTGCGGCTGATGTAATCCTTGATCATAAAAATCGTGGAATTCTCAGGCTGGGAATTTTTTGCATCTTCAAAATACTGTGCAGTTTTTTCTTTAAGGGCAGCATGTAGCTCAGCATAGGTAAAAGCATCATCCAGGGTATCAACAATAAGAGCTGCTTTTTCGCGGCTGTCAGATGCTACCTGATTTTTTTTGCGGGCAGCGGAAAGTGCATTAAAAAGCTGATAGTAAAGATCACGGATCTGGTTGGGCATAAAAGTGTGGTTGCAGTCATAATAACTGAAGAGCTCGTCCAGAAACTGGCTGGCACCATTTTCATCGCCGGCGAGCAGATATTTGGAAAAGGTGCTCTCAGGAAGCTGCAGTGAATCCGGGAGAGCAGGCTTCGTGGGAAGCTGGCGGATAAAGCTGTCAGTAAGAAAGGTCTGCACAGGAAAGAAAAAACAGCTCTGCAGAAGGATGACTGCAGAGGCATAGGACTGATATGCTGTGGAAATATCTGTAACGGTATTTCCTGCTGCGATCATGTGCTTTCCGCAGACTTCATATTGTCTGGAAATATAACTTCCCACAGCAGAAAGAGTAGCTGGGGAAAGCGAATTGCTTCCATATATATGATGTACCAGATATTGTACCCGTTTTTCTGCGAAAAGACATTTCAGATGATAATGCTCCAGAAAAAGAGCGATATCATTCTGGATATTTTTCAGAGTTGCCCTGGGAATTTCAACAGTGGCATTTATTTTTACAATGACAGAGGTGAAATTCATTCCGGGATCAAGAAGTTCCGGCTGTCCAAGTTCCATACAGAGCTCCTGAATCGCAGAATCCCCGGAGGAGGCGGGAAGCGTAAGCTTCAAAGCAAGTCTGGTGGCGGTTTCCTGGGAGTGAAGTACCTCGCCGCGGTGGGATCGAAGCTTCTGTTCATAGAGAGAAACTGCCTCCAGGACAGCATCCCGTACCTCATCCGGGTTAAGCGGTTTTTCGATATAATTGACTGCTTTCAATTTAATGGCCGCCTTAAGATATTCCTTGTCTGAATATCCGCTCATAAAAATAGGAACGGAATCAGGAAGAAGCTTCTCGAGCCGCTCCAGCATGGCAATACCGGTCATTCGTGGCATACGCACGTCGCATAGGATGATTTCAGGCTTGTTGAGCCGGGCTATCTCCAGTCCGTGTACTCCATCGTCCGCCTGCAGGACCTCAGTAATCCCCAGAGAATTCCAGTCAATGGATGCGATCAGTCCGTTACGTGTAAGTTCTTCGTCATCAACGATGAGTAATTTCATATATCTTCTCCAATCGTATAAGTCAGATCAGTTAGTCAAAGGCGCTAAAGAAATACAACGCCAGACGAACCTATTATATCATAAAATGTACAGAAAGACGAGAAGAGCAATAGGTTTATGGGTAATATTTTACAGAGAACAGGAGAATATTTTACCCTTATCCAAAAATATTCCCATTATCAGGCAGTACCTCGGATGATAGAATAAAATCAGATCAAAGGAAAGGGAGGAGAAAGAGCCGTGTCAGAATATGTTCTTGAGTTAAAAGGTATTACGAAGATATTCCCCGGTGTCAAAGCTCTGAATAATGTACAGTTCCAGCTCAAACCTGGCGAAGTTCATGCGCTGATGGGTGAGAATGGTGCTGGTAAATCTACGTTTATCAAGGTTATTACCGGAGTACATAAGGCAGAAGAGGGTGAGATGTTCCTGAACGGACAGAAGGTTGACTTCAAAGGTCCGAAGGATGCCCAGGAGGCAGGTATCGCAGCTGTATATCAGCATCCGACATCCTATCCACACCTTACAGTAGCTGAAAATATTTTTATGGGTCATGAGATCATCAAACATCATATGATCCAGTGGAAAGAAATGAATAAAGAGGCAAACAAGTACTTAAAGGAGCTGGATGCAGATTTTGATGCAACAGCAGAGATGGGTACGCTTTCTGTTGCACAGCAGCAGATGGTTGAGATCGCCAAGGCACTTTCCACAAATGCAAAGATCATCATTCTGGATGAGCCTACAGCAGCACTTACCAGAAACGAGTCAGAGAAGCTTTATACATTGGTTGACAAGCTGAAAGAGAATGGCGTTTCCATTATCTTTATCTCCCATCGTTTTGAGGATATGTACCGTCTGGCTTCCAGAGTTACCGTATTCCGTGATTCCCAGTATATCGGAACCTATGATGTAGACGGAATCACAAACGCAGATCTGATCAAGGCTATGGTTGGTCGTGAGATCAATGATCTGTTCCCGAAACCAGAAGTTGAGCTTGGAGATGAGATGCTTCGTATCGAGCATTTTTCCAGAACAGGATTCTTCAAAGATGTTTCCTTTAACGTACGTGCAGGTGAGATCGTAGGTCTTACAGGTCTGGTCGGCGCAGGACGTACAGAGGTTGTGGAAGCTGTCTGTGGAATCACCCGTCCGGATGAAGGAAAAGTTTTCCTTGAAGGAAAAGAGGTTTATATCAAGACTCCTTCCGAGGCAATGGAAAAAGGCATCATCCTTCTTCCTGAGGACAGACAGAAACAGGGTCTGGTTATGAGCTGGGGACTTGGAAGAAACGTAACACTTCCGATCATCAGCAAATATGCAAAATCCGGATTTAACGACGAGAAGGCAGAAAGAGAACTTTCCAAGAAACTTCTTGAGGAAGTAGATACAAAGGCTGTTGATATCTTCCAGCCGGCAAGCTCTCTGTCAGGTGGTAACCAGCAGAAGGTTGTTGTTGCCAAGGCACTTGCTCAGGAAATGAAGGTTGTTATCATGGATGAGCCGACCAAGGGTGTCGATGTCGGAGCAAAGGCTGAGATCTATGCAATCATGGGAGACCTTGCAAAGAAAGGTTATGCGATCATCCTGATCTCTTCAGAGATGCCTGAGATCCTTGGAATGAGTGACCGTATCATCGTTATGTGTAACGGCCGCAAGACAGGTGAACTGAACAGAGGAGAGGCAACACAGGAGGGTATCCTTGAGCTGTCCATGGAAAAGAGCACTGGAAAGGGGACTAAATAATGGAAAAGAAATCTGTCATCAAGAAGATTACAGGCTCCCGAGAGGCTCTGCTGGCAATTATCGTGATCGTGCTGTTTGCAGTTGTCACAGCGATTAGCCCTTCATTCCTTACGCCGAAGTCACTCATGGAGATGCTGAAAAATAATGCAGTAACAATGGTAATGTCACTTGGTATGCTGTGTGTCATGCTGGTAGGCGGAATCGATATTTCCATCATGTCAACCCTGGCACTTTCCGGTATGTCCATTGGTATGCTCCTGAAATATGGTCATATCACAAGCACATTACTTGCTTTTATCATTGCAATGGCAATCGGTATTGCCTGCGGACTTGTTGTAGGTCTTGTAATTTCAAGAGCAAATGTTCCGCCAATCATTGCAACAATGGGCTTCATGTACATCTACAGAGCAATGGGTTATCTTGTTTCTCACGGTGGCGAGTGGGCAAGTGCCGCAGCTCTTGGTAACTTTAAGAATTTTGCAACAACCACTTTCCTTGGAATCAACAAGGTAATCTGGGTGATCATCATCTGCTACGTAGTATTCTTCTTCTTTATGAAATGGACAAGAACCGGCCGTAGGATCTACGCAGTAGGAAGTAACGCAAGTGCAGCACAGGTTTCCGGTATCAATGCAAAGAATATCAACCTTCTTGTATATGTGATCATGGGATTCCTCGCAGGTCTTGGCGGAGCACTTCAGGTATCTGTTTATGCTTCAGCAATGCCGGATATGCAGTACGGCGGTGAGATGGATGTCATCGCAGCCTGTGTTATCGGTGGTGTAAGCATGAGCGGTGGACGTGGAACTGTTGTAGGTGCATTCCTTGGTTCCATCATCCTTGCAACAATTGCCAAAGCTCTTCCGCTTGTAGGTATCAGCTCACTGTGGCAGAACATGATCAAGGGTGTTATCATCCTGGTAGTAGTTGTGATCAATGTTATCCTGCAGAGAATCGCAGACAAAAACGCATTAAAGGGAAGGGAGATGTAAATCATGGCTGGAAAATCTGGAAGAAGTATTAACAATGTGCCGGAAAATCCGATGAAACACATCATTTTCAGTTGGGAAGGCATCCTGGTCATTCTCTTTATCCTGGTAAATATTTTCTGTGCATCATTTTCTGAATTTTATAATCTGAAGAGTGTTCTTCGTCAGATGCCGGTTTACCTTGCAGAGGTATTCATGATGTTCCCGATGGCGTACATCCTGGTATTAGGCGAAATCGATATCTCCGTTGGTGCAATCGTGTGTCTGTCCGCTACATTAAGCTGTATGGTCTGCAACACAAACGCTCCATTCATCGTAGTAGTACTCACAGCACTGGTTGTTGGTGCCCTTTGCGGTGCGGTTAACGGATTCATCCTTACCCGTTTCAAAGAGCTCCCGCCAATGATCGTAACACTGGCAACACAGATTATATTCCGTGGTATCGCTGAGGTAACACTTGGTGCCGGAGGAAGTATCGCGATCACAAACACAGATGGTTTCCGTGCAATCGGTGGAAAAGTAGGAGATGTTCCGTATATTCTTTTCCTGGTACTGATCCTTGGAGTAATCTTTGCAATCTTCCTTGGAAAGAGCACATTCGGACGTCGTACATATGCAATTGGAACAAACCGTGTAGCTGCTTATTACGCAGGAGTTCATGTAGAGAAGATTCGTTTTATCATCTACACAGTTATGGGACTTATGTCTGGACTTTGTGCAGTATTCCTGGTATCATCTTCTTATGGTGCAAACACAACAACTGGTAACGGATTTGAGATGGATGCCATCGCAATGGCAGTATTCGGAGGTATCTCCTCCACAGGTGGTAAAGGTAACCTGGCCGGCGGTATCATTTCCGCATTCATCATCGTATGCTTACGAGTTGGTCTTGGACAGAAGAACGTAAACGCACAGGTTATCCTGCTGATCATCGGTGTACTTCTGGTAGCAGCAGTAGCTCTTCCGAACATCATCGGCGATGTAAAAAAAGCAGTAGCAATGAAGAAAAACTAAATATTTTTGAAACCCAATATGATTGTTAGCTGTATCCAAGGGTGTAGCGGAGACAGCAGCATATAAAAAAAATTATATTCTTATAGGGAGGAACAAAAATGAAAAAAAAGGTAATTAGCGCAATCCTTTGTGGAGCAATGGTTCTTGGTACAGTTTGCCCGGTTCTTGCAGCAGACGACAAATCCGACGACACTAAGACAGAAGCAGCAGCTGGCGATTCCGCAAAAGACAAAAAGATTGCTCTGGTTGGTAAAGCAGCTGGTAACGCATTCTTCGAGATCGCAGCTAAATCTTTCCAGGAGACAGTAGAGGCTGAGGGCGGTGAAGTTCAGGTCGTTTATCCTGAGACAGCTACAGCTGATGCACAGATCAAAGTTCTTGACAACCTGATCTCCCAGGACTTCGATGCAATCTGTATTTCCGCTAACGATGTAAACGCTCTTCAGGCTAAACTTGAGGAAGCTATGGATGCAGGAATCAAAGTATCTTCCTTCGACTCCGCTCCGAACAAAGACAGCCGTGAGATTTTCGTAAATCAGGCTGGTACAAAAGAAGTTGCTCAGGCACTTATGGATGCAGTTCTTGATATCTCCGGTGGTGAGGGACAGTTCGCTATCCTTTCCGCTACATCACAGTCCGCTAACCAGAACGCATGGATCGACGCAATGAAGACCATCATGGAAGGCGATGACAAATACAGCAAACTTGAGCTTGTAGATGTTGTATATGGTGATGATGAGCCACAGAAATCTACAGACCAGACAGCAGCTCTTCTTCAGAACTACAAAGATCTGAAAGTTATCTGCGCTCCTACAACAGTTGGTATCGCAGCAGCTGCTAAATATCTTCAGGATAATGGTTCCGAGTGCAAACTGACAGGTCTTGGACTTCCGTCTGAGATGCAGGAGTACACAGGTGATGATGCAGATCATTCCTGCCCATACTTCTATCTGTGGGATATGCAGGGTCTTGGAAAACTCAGCGCTTACACAACAATCGCTCTGATCAATGGTGACATCACAGGTGCTAAAGATGACAAGTTCACAGCTGGTGACCTTGGTGACTACACAATCACAGATGCTGATGACGGTGGTACAGAAGTTGTTCTTGGCGCACCTCTGAAATTCGATACAAGCAACATCGAAGAGATGGCTAAACTGTACTAATCAATCCTCATATTGACTGTAATATTCATATGATAAATCCTTTCAGAACAGGCGGGGTCTTCGGACTCCGCCTGTTTCTGATGTTGTACTTAATGCACGGCAGTGTTAAAATGATAAGGAAAACGAAGAGAGTATAAACGGATAAAGGAGCAGGGCACATGCAGCAGGCACTACTGGATCAGTTGAGAAAAATTACAGAAGAAGAACGAAAGATTCTGGACGGAGAGGCAGAGGTTGATAAAGATCTTTATACTTCCGGCCGGGATTTTACGGTAGACAGCGGAAAAATGCTGAAAGAAGGCCGTCTGATCGCTGTACGTACCCATACACGTTTTGTACACTTTCCGGCGCACAGGCATAATTTTGTGGAAGTGCTGTACGTGTGTGAAGGTTCGCTGACCAATATCATCGATGGAAAAAAAGTCATTGTCAATAAAGGCGAGCTGCTTTTTCTCAATCAGTTTACGAAGCATGAGATCCTGAAAGCAGGACAGAATGATATTGCTATTAATTTCATGGTGCTGCCGGAATTTTTTGATGTGGCCTATTCCATGACAGGTAATGATAATATGCTGGCAGATTTTCTTGTAAATGTGCTCAGACAGGATGAAGAGAGAGGAGAGTATCTGCACTTCAAGGTGGCAGAAGTCCTTCAGATCCAGAACCTTCTGGAAAACATCATCTATTCCCTGGTAAACGGGGAAGAAAACCGGGAACGGATCAATCAGACCACAATGGGCCTGATCTTCATGTATCTGGTGGAATCCGTACAGTATGTGGAGATGCGTCTTCCCAATCAGTACGAAAACATGATCTCCATGACAACGCTGGACTACATTGAGCAGAAATACCGGACAGCAACCCTGACAGAGCTGTGCAGCCGTCTTCATCTGCCCATGCACGTATTAAGCAAGATGATCAAGAAAACGACAGGATTTAACTTCAAGGAGCTTCTTCAGCGAAAACGTCTGAATAAGGCTGTAGAGCTGATGTGTGAAACAGATCTTCCCATCAGCGATATCATTGCGGCAGTGGGATATGAGAATAACAGCTATTTTCATCGGGTATTTAAAGAACATTATCATATGACACCCAGAGCTTTCCGGGTGAAGAACAGTGAAAAAGAGCAGGTGAGGCTTTGAACCCCACCTGCTTTATTCGTTGGTCAGATATCGTGGAACTGTCCGATTTTATCTTTGATCCGCTGCATCTCATTATCCATATCGATCACAGCTCTGGCACAGTTCAGAAGCTCGTCGCTGACTTCGGTATATCCATCCATTTCCTCAATATTCTGTTTATAACGCAGCTGATGCTCCAGTGTGGCCCAGAAATCCATGCCATTGGTACGGATCTGGATCTCGGCCCGCATAGGAGTTTTTCCCTTGGAGAAGAATACGGGGATCTCTACGATCATGTGATAGCTGCGGTAGCCGTTTGGCTTTGGATTTTTGATATAATCCTTTAACTGAATGACGGTGATGTCGTCCTGTTTGGAAATCAGGTCTGCGATTGTGTAGATATCGTCGATAAACGCACAGACAACACGGATACCGGCTACATCATTCAGCTGATTCTGAATATTCTCGGCTGTGAATTCATAGCCAAGCTTCTTCAGCTTCTTATAGATGCTTTCCGGTTTCTTGATTCTGGTTTTGATAAAAGAAATCGGATTACGTTTATATTCTACGGAAAATTCATCGTTGAGAACTTCCAGCTTGGTACGGACCTCGCGGACTGTGCAGCGGTACATCATCATCAGATCGTTAAATTTTGCAGAATTTTTGATAAAAACCTGCGGATCCGGGGTATCCAGCCAGGTGTTAGCATTTTCTTTAGTCATGGTATTTTTTGAGGGAAACTCCTTTCGTATGTGAGATATGCTGAAAAAAATAAAGATAAAACGTAATCTGCAGTAGTTGATTTTCAGCAATGATATAGGATAATTATAGAATAAAATGACAGTTTTTTCAACTTTTGTATTGACATATTATAAATCCTGTGCTATTTTATATAAAAAATTTAATTGAGTAAACCAATAAACCGTTGAAGCGGAGATAAAAGTTTTCATGCGCGCACAGAGAGTCCGGGAGGGTGAGAGCCGGATCGAGAAGCAGCTTACTAAATGGACCGCTGAGGGCACAGGGAAAGATGTTGTTATATATCGAGTATTCTGTGACGTGAGGGCATACGTCAGTTGCCGGGAATATGCTGGTATTCCGACAAGTGCACAGGTCATACTGTGAATCAGGGTGGCACCGCGGGTAATTTGAATTTTCAAGCTCGTCCCTGGCAGAACTGGATTCTGCCGGAGACGGGCTTTTTGTATTTTCTCCTGGCAGAAGCAATCACAAAAAAAACTCAGGAGGGCCTGTATATGTATCCAACATTAGAAGAAATCAGAAAAATCGCAGAGTCAGGCGAATACCGGCGCATTCCCGTATGCAGAGAGCTGTATTCCGACCGTTATACACCCGTAGAAGTGATGCGGACTCTTCGCACAGCCAGCAGACACTGTTACCTGCTGGAAAGTGCCAGCCAGACAGAGGTGTGGGGACGGTATTCCTTCCTGGGATATGAACCATCTATGGAGATCACCTGTACGGATGGAAATCTTCAGATCCGTAAGATTCATGAAGACGGAACCGAAGAGAAAACGCAGCAGCAGGTAAAGCATCCGGGAAAAGCAATTCGAAAGATCCTGGAAGAATACAAGAGCCCGGTACTCGAAAAAATGCCTACATTCACTGGCGGTCTGGTAGGATATTTTTCTTACGATTACATTAAATACAGCGAGCCTAAGCTTAAGCTTACCGATAAAACAGTAGAAGATTTCCGGGACGTGGATCTCATGCTTTTTGACCAGGTTATCGCGTTTGACCATTACAGACAGAAGGTACTTCTGATCACCGGAGTGATGACCGGTGATCTGGAAAATTCTTACCAGAAAGCCGAAGTGAAGCTTGCAGAGATGGCAGAGCTGATCCGAAACGGAGAGCACAAAGAATTTCCGTCCCTGAAGCTGAAATCTCCCATCCAGCCGCAGTTTCCGAAGGAAAAATACTGTGAGATGGTAGAGACAGCCAGATATTATATCCGGGAGGGAGATATTTTCCAGGTGGTGCTTTCCAATCCGATGCGGGCGAAAGCAGAGGGAAGTCTTTTTGATACCTATCGTGTCTTGAGAGCTACCAATCCATCCCCGTATATGTTTTATTTTTCCAGCGATGATATCGAGATCGCAGGCGCTTCCCCGGAAACCCTGGCCAAGCTTACCGGAAAGGAATTAAGCACCTTTCCGCTGGCAGGAACCAGACCAAGGGGAAAGACGAAGGAAGAGGATGAGGCACTGGAAAAAGGGCTTCTTGCAGATGAAAAGGAACGGGCCGAACACAACATGCTTGTGGATCTGGGAAGAAATGATATCGGAAAGATCAGTAAGATCGGAACGGTAAAGGTGGAAAAATATATGTGCATCGAGCGTTTTTCCCATGTAATGCACATCGGTTCCACAGTGACCGGGCAGATCCGGGACGACAAAGACGCGGTGGATGCGGTAGATGCGATCCTTCCGGCAGGAACCCTTTCCGGAGCACCGAAATTCCGTGCCTGCCAGATCATTCAGGAACTGGAACAGAGCAAACGGGGCATTTACGGCGGAGCCATCGGATATCTGGATTTTGCAGGAAATCTGGATACCTGCATTGCCATCCGTCTGGTTTATAAAAAGAATGGCGAGATCTGCATCCGGTCCGGAGCCGGAATCGTGGCAGACAGTGTTCCGGAAAATGAATTCCAGGAATGCTGCAATAAGGCAAGAGCCGTTGTACAGGCAATCGAAACTGCACAGGAGGGACTGGAATGATAGTACTGATCGATAATTATGATAGCTTTTCCTACAATGTTTACCAGCTGATCAGTTCCGTGGAGCCGGATATTAAAGTAGTGAGAAATGATGAAGTGACCATCGAAGAGCTGGAAAAGATGAAGCCGGAGGCACTGATTCTTTCCCCTGGTCCGGGAAGACCTGAGGATGCAGGCATCTGCATTGATTCCATAAAATATTTCAAAGATAAGCTGCCGATCCTTGGTATCTGCCTTGGTCATCAGTCCATCTGCAAAGCCTTCGGAGGCACTGTTTCCTACGCAAAAGAACTGATGCACGGCAAACAGAAAGAAATCCGCAAGGTGGGTGAGAGCAGGATCTTCGAAGGACTTCCGGAAACATTCCCGGCGGCAAGATATCATTCACTGGCTGCAATCCGGGACACCTTACCGGAAGAACTGATTGTCACCGCAAAATCAGAGGACGGCGAGATCATGGCACTGGAACATAAAGAATATCCCATTTTCGGATTGCAGTTCCATCCGGAATCCGTTATGACACCAGATGGAAAAACAATGACCGAGAACTTTATGAAGGTTGTCAGAGACAGATAAGACAGAGAATAGCAATCCATAAAAGATAGAATCGTTACAGAATAGGAGAAAACAACAATGATCAAAGAAGCAATCATCAAACTTTCAAAAAAAGAAGATCTTACCTATAACGAAGCAGAGACTGTTATGAACGAAATCATGGACGGAGCAGCAACACCGGTGCAGATGGCATCCTATCTTACCGCACTTTCCATGAAAGGAGAAACCATTGATGAGATCACAGCATCCGCGGCAGGCATGCGGGCACACTGTATCAAACTTCTCCACGACATGAATGTTCTGGAGATCGTAGGAACCGGCGGTGACGGAGCAAACTCCTTTAACATTTCCACAACCTCATCTCTGGTGATCGCAGCCGGTGGTGTTCCGGTAGCCAAACATGGAAACCGTGCAGCATCCTCAAAAAGTGGCGCGGCAGATGTACTGGAAGCCCTTGGTGTCAAGATCACGATTCCGCCGGAAAAAAGTGCGGAGATCCTGAAAAAGATCAACATCTGCTTCCTGTTCGCACAGAATTATCACATTGCCATGAAATATGTGGCACCGATACGGAAAGAGCTTGGAATCCGCACTGTATTTAATATTTTAGGACCATTAAGCAACCCTGCAGGAGCAAATATGGAGCTGATGGGAGTTTTTGACCAGGCACTGGTAGAGCCGCTTGCACAGGTTATGATGAAGCTTGGCGTTACCCGCGGAATGGTAGTTTTCGGACAGGACAAGCTGGATGAGATTTCCATGAGTGCACCGACCTCTGTATGTGAAATCAAAGACGGATGGTTCCAGTCTTACGAGATCACACCGGAGCAGTTCGGTTACACACGCTGCAGCAAGGAAGCTCTGGTGGGCGGTACTCCTGCTGAAAATGCAGAGATCACAAAAGCCATTGTAAACGGAACTGAAAAAGGATCGAAGCGCCAGGCCGTCTGCATGAACGCAGGTGCAGCACTTTATATCGCAGGAAAAGCCGAAACAATCGAGGCAGGTGTGAGAATGGCAGAGAACCTTATCGACAGCGGCGCGGCAGCAGCCAAGCTTCAGGAATTTATCGAGGAGACAAATAAAGAATGAGTGACAGAAACATTCTGGAAGAAATTGCAGAAAAAACAAGAGAACGGATAGCAAAGGAAAAACAGCAGCTCCCCCTGGAACAGCTGAAATCTCTGGCAGAAGCAGCACCGAAGAGACCTTCATTTCTGGAAGCACTGAAAAAGCCAGGAATGTCCTACATCTGCGAGGTAAAAAAAGCTTCCCCATCAAAGGGGCTGATCGCGCCGGATTTTCCCTATCTTGAGATTGCAAAGGAATATAAGGCGGCAGGTGCAGCTGCAATATCCTGCCTGACAGAGCCTTTTTACTTCATGGGAAGTGATACCCATCTCCGCGAGATCACAGAACAGGTGGATATTCCGGTGTTGCGAAAAGATTTCACGGTGGATAAGTACATGATCTATCAGGCAAAAGCATTTGGGGCATCGGCTGTGCTTCTGATCTGTGCGATCTTAAATGATGAGGAATTAAGAGAATACCGCGAGCTGGCAGAAAATCTTGGAATGGATGCCCTGGTGGAAGCTCATGACGAAAACGAAGTGGCGCGGGCTTTGAAGGCAGGCGCGAAGATCGTAGGCGTCAATAACCGTGATCTGAAAACTTTTCAGGTGGATATGAATAACAGCATCCGACTTCGAAATCTGGCACCGGACAATGTAGTTTTTGTATCGGAAAGCGGAATCAGAAATGCAGGAGACATCGCGATTCTGGAAAGAAACCGCGTAGGTGCAGTCCTCATCGGAGAGACCCTGATGAGAAGTCCGGATAAAAAAGCAGCACTGGAAGAACTGAATGGCGGGACACTGGTATGAACGAAAGAAAGCATATGACAGCCCGTACCAGGATCAAGATCTGCGGTCTCACCCGCCCGGAAGACATCCAGGCAGTAAATGAGGCCAAACCGGACTTCTGCGGATTCATCGTAGAATTTCCCAAAAGCCGGAGAAATGTCACAGTGGATCAGCTACGGAAGCTTCGGGAAAAACTGGATGAGAATATTTTGCCGGCAGGCGTATTCGTCAATGCACCGGTGGAGCTCCCCGCACAGCTTTTAAACGAAGGAACCATTGCACTGGCACAGCTTCACGGACAGGAAGACGAAGAATATATAACCCGGCTTAAGGGAATGACAGACCAGCTGCTTATCAAGGCTTTTTCCATAAAAACAGAAGAGGATGTGGAGCAGGCGCTCCGTTCGGGAGCAGACTACATCCTCCTGGATCAGGGAGCCGGCGGAACCGGAGAAACCTTTGACTGGAATCTGGTGCCATCCATAAAACGACCATGGTTCCTTGCAGGAGGCCTTGGCTGCGACAATCTGGAATCAGCCATACACCTGCTCCACCCCTGGGCAGTAGATTTAAGTAGCAGCGTGGAAACCGACGGTCACAAAGACCCGGATAAAATATTAAAAGCGGTACAGGCCGTGAGGAACATAGAGGAGGAAATATAACATGTCAAAAGGAAGATTCGGCATCCATGGCGGACAGTACATCCCGGAAACACTGATGAACGCCGTTCTGGAGCTTGAGGAAGCATACAACCATTACAAAAACGACCCGGAATTTAACCGTGAGCTCACAGAGCTTCTCAATGAATATGCAGGAAGACCATCCCGTCTTTACTATGCGGCACATATGACTGAGGATCTTGGCGGAGCTAAGATTTATCTGAAACGGGAGGATCTGAACCACACAGGAGCTCACAAGATCAACAACGTACTTGGTCAGGTGCTCCTGGCAAAAAAAATGGGCAAGACCCGTGTCATCGCAGAAACAGGAGCCGGCCAGCACGGTGTTGCAACTGCAACCGCAGCAGCACTCATGGGTATGGAATGTGAGGTATTCATGGGAAAAGAGGATACCGAGCGTCAGGCCTTAAATGTTTACAAGATGCGTCTTCTGGGAGCAAAAGTTCATCCTGTCACAAGCGGAACTGCAACTTTGAAAGATGCCGTTTCCGAGACCATGCGTGAGTGGACGAACCGTATCGCAGATACCCATTACGTACTGGGATCTGTTATGGGACCACATCCGTTCCCGACCATTGTCCGTGATTTTCAGGCAGTGATCTCCAAGGAGATCAAGGAACAGATGCTGGAAAAAGAGGGCAGGCTTCCGGATGTTGTACTTGCCTGCGTAGGTGGCGGCTCCAATGCCATCGGAACTTTCTACAATTTTATTGAGGATAAAGATGTTCGTCTTATCGGCTGTGAGGCAGCAGGACGTGGCGTGAATACAGCAGAGACGGCAGCAACCATCGCAACCGGCCGCCTTGGAATCTTCCACGGCATGAAATCCTATTTCTGCCAGGATGAATACGGACAGATCGCACCGGTATATTCCATTTCCGCAGGACTGGATTATCCGGGAATCGGACCAGAGCATGCACATCTCTATGATACCGGAAGAGCAGAATATGTACCGGTAACAGATGACGAGGCAGTAGACGCTTTCGAGTATCTTTCCAGAATGGAAGGAATCATTCCAGCCATCGAAAGTGCCCATGCAGTAGCCTATGCGAAAAAAATTGCGCCGACACTTGGAAAAGACAAGATTATGGTAATTACCATTTCCGGACGTGGAGATAAGGACTGTGCGGCAATCGCCCGCTACAGAGGGGAGGATATTCATGAATAAAAGAATTACAGAAGCTTTTGCAAATGGAAAAGCATTTATTCCTTTCGTGACCTGCGGAGATCCGTCACTTGAGGTCACAGAGCAGCTGGTATACGCAATGGAGGAAGCAGGGGCAGATCTGATCGAGCTTGGAATCCCGTTTTCAGATCCAACAGCAGAGGGACCGGTAATCCAGGCAGCCAATGTGCGGGCACTTTCCGGCGGTGTCACCACAGACAAAATTTTTGCAATGGTGGAAAAAATCCGTAAAAACACGAAAATTCCAATGGTATTCATGACCTACGCAAATGTAGTATTTTCCTACGGAACAGAACACTTTATTAAAAAAGCAGCAGAGGTGGGAATGGACGGACTGATCCTTCCGGATGTTCCTTTTGAGGAAAAAGAAGAGTTCGACGTTGTGTGCAAACAGTACGGCCTTGACCTGATATCCCTGATCGCACCGACCTCCCATGAGAGGATTGCCATGATCGCAAAAGAGGCAGAAGGCTTTGTTTACTGCGTATCTTCCCTTGGAGTAACAGGAATGCGTACCAACATTACCACAGATATCGGAGCTATGGTGAAGCTGGTAAAAGCCCAGAAAGACATCCCATGTGCAGTAGGATTCGGAATTTCAACTCCGGAGCAGGCAAAAAAGATGGCTGACCAGTCCGACGGAGCCATCGTAGGATCTGCCATTGTGAAGCTTTGCGGAGCTTATGGCAAGGACTGTGTGCCGAAAGTCAAAGCCTACGTGAAAGAGATGAAAGAGTCATTGGGGACGGAGAAAGTGGCTCGTTGACTGTCCCAACTGGCTTTTTACAGTCCGAAGTAAAAATTATAGCAATGAGATATTCAGCAAAATGAAGAAAATACCTCGTATCATCTGAAAAAGATGGTGCGAGGCATTTTTTTGCGCTTTGCTGATTTACTTTTTACTCTTCAATTGTTGTGTCTGGCATTAAGCACTGTAGTCACCGTTTTCGAGCTGTTTGATCATAGCGTTCATGATATTGACAGCTTCCTCAGGCGCATAATAGGAATCCGGATCCATTTCAGTCAGGAAATCATAAAAAATCTGCAGTATAAACGGCTCTGTGATAGCAAAACACATATGCTCTCCAAAATTTGTCTGATAGGTGAGCGAACAGGTATTTCCGCAGAGAGCCATGCGAAGATTTTCGGATAGGTGATTCAGTGGCTTTTTTAAGATCCGGTAAGATCCTTCATGACAGCACTGAGATATCTCCCGAAGAATCCGGATCCGTTGTTTTATATTCAGTGGATGGTAAAATGTGGACGGAATTTCTTCAAACAGTCCATACCGCAGGAAACGTGTCATGCCGTATTCGGTAAAATAGATAACAAATTTCCCATTTTTAATACGCTGCATGTTATCCATAAATAAAGCGTCTGCCATGGAGATAACGTAATCAGCTCCCGAAAGATCGTAGTTAAAAATCTCTTCCAGCAGATCTTTGCGAAGAAAAGGAAGAATACAGGCTTCCGGCTGAATAAAGATTGCCACATCGGAAGAAACCCTTGTCTTGGCAACAAACTGGAAAAGAGACGGCAGATCATCTGCAATAATAGGAAAAGTCTGGAACGCAGGCTGGCAGAGATCCTGGTGGGAATTGAACAAATTCCATAAAGCCTGAAGGATATCCGGATCCTGATATAAAATTCCCATCTGATAATCAGAAGAGCAGGTGATGGCATATTCCGAAGTCAGGATCATATAAGGCAGAGCGGAAAGCTTCCTGAAATGCGAGATTTCATCTGTATAAAAACAGTGAATACGATAATCCAGCTTATTCATATAAACAGGAAACAGATTCCTTAAATAATAAAGTTCGTAAAGTTCATGTGCTTCTGTAAACCGTGCAGAGCGGTTCAGACTGAAAATATGGTCAATTTTAAGAGAACCGGAAGGCTGTATGGTAGATAATAAGTGCAGCAAAAAAGGATAATCAGGCTGCAGAAAAAGAGCAATCCGTCCATCGGTTTTGGACGCTTCTGTCATTAAAATCTGGTGAACAGAAGAATCCAGTGCCTGTCTGGAATTCAGCAGAAGACAGTTCTGACCGGCAGGAAAAGAATTGACCAAATTTGCGTGGGGGGGGGGGTAATACTGTGCAGTGAAGTAGTGGATTTATTAGGAAAATCGGACAAAAAATGCTCAATACTTTTGCGAATATAATAATCATTCTCTCCCATGCGTGCCATTTTCCATGCTTCTTTAAGCTGATAGGTTTCAAGCGGAGTCAGTTTTATAAAATGAGCAATCTGTTCCACCAGCTCGGCAGACATAGGTTCACGTTTTCCGTTAATAAATTTGTAAACCGTAGAACGTTCCAGATTGCAGTAATGTGCAAGAGACATTACTTTGACATTTTTCTCATGAATATAATGTTTGAGCAAATCAGAAAATACAGACATATGTAAAAATCCCCTCTTAATTCTAGTGATATTTCATAGTATATCATATTTGGGTCAACGAAATCATTCAAATCAGACCAAAAAAGTGACAGGAAACGACATAAAATCAGTCAACAAGCTGCGCCCCATCTTGTGAGAAAAAATGAGATTTCTTAAAATAGAATAAGAAATTTAAATATATAGGAAAATATAGAAAATTATTGCATAAAAAAACAAACAATTTGCAGTTAAAGTATTAATAGCATTCCAGGCAAGAGAAAGGATAAAAATATGAAGATAAAAGAAAATTATGTAATGCGTGAAGTTGCCGGACAGGCAATCGTGATTGCGATAGGGGAAGAAAGTGAACGATTTAAAGGAATGATAAATTTAAATCGGACAGGCAGAGATGTATGGCTGTATATGGAAAAAGGCTTAGATTCAGATGAGATTGCAAAGAAGATTTCAGAAAAATACGAAGTTGATTTAAATGTTGCAAAGCATGATATTGAAAGTATGATAGACAGACTTTATAAAGCCGGAGTTTTGGAAAAGTGATGAAATCTGTTGAATTAGGAGATGTCATTAAAGAAAAAGGAATCTATGTCGGTACTGTAAATGGAAAAAGCATGTTCCCAATGCTGAGAAATAAAAAAGATACCGTTATTATCAGACCATTTGCTGGCAAACTGAAGAAATATGACGTAGTGCTTTACAGAAAAAGAAATATGTATGTGTTACACAGGATTGTTCGGGTTACACCAGAAAGATACATTATCTGTGGAGATAATTGTATAAATCTGGAAACGGATGTTACGAAAGACCAAATTATTGGAAAACTGGAAGGATTCTATCGAGGAGAACGCCAGATCTCGATAGAAGGAGCGTTTTATAAGTTATACAGCAGGATATGGGTGGCATTATATCCTGTACGTTATTTGATGAAAAAAATTAAGAATAAGAGAATATTATGATGGAATTTAAAATAAATCTGGCAAACATGATAATTCGCATTTGCGGTATTCATGATACACTGCGGGAATATTGTAAAGAGTATATTATTACAGATAAAAATCTGGTAGAAGATTTTTCAATCACGGTTACTCCAGCCGATATTCAACTGGAAAGAAGAAGTGAAGATAAAGAAAAATCTGATAATTATATGGAGATAATCACCACTCTTTTGAAAATTGCAGATGAGTTACCGGATAGAAACAAACTTCTAATGCATGGCGCAGTTGTAGCGTGGAAAAAGGCAGGATATATTTTTACTGCGCCCAGTGGAACCGGAAAAACAACACATGTCAGACTCTGGAAACAATATCTGGGATCAGATGTTGAGATTATTAATGGAGATAAGCCGGTTATAGAAGTAACTGAAAATGAAATTATTGCTTATGGTACACCCTGGGCAGGAAAAGAAAGATTACAAAAAAACAGTTGTGTTCCTGTAAAGGGAATCTGTTTTTTGAGACAAGGCGATACAAACAGGATACATAAATTGAACAAAAGAGAGGCATTGCCCCTGTTATTACCACAGATATATATTATGACCGATTCTAAAAAAGCAGGCAGAACGTTGGAGTTATTCAGCAAAATACTGGAATTGGTACCGGTATATGAATTTAGTTGCAATATATCGGAGCAGGCAGTGAAATGTAGTTTTGAAGCATTGACGATGAAAGATCAACAGGAAGAGAAAGTTTGATAAATTTATTATGAAACAAAAAAAGAGTGCGACTGAAAAATATAGGAAGCAAAAGGAATATGAGAATGCTTCCAGATATATGGTGTATTTATTAAGGGGTGCACTGAATCAGACAGAACTTATAGATTCCCCTGTAAATTGTACATGGAGAATGGTATGGGATTTAGTGAAAAAAAACTATATGGAGGCTCTTATCGGAAAGTATATTCAGAAATACAGTGAAATAGTTCCGGAAGAGATTCGAAATGCAGGCCAGAAAGCCTATAATGCAACATTATATCGTCAGATATATTTTGAGGTAGAACGAGAGAAAGTTGTAAAAGAGCTGGAAGAGCAGAAATTAGCACATCTGATTTTAAAAGGAATAAATATAGCAGAATATTATCCGGAAGCGGGAACACGCTGGATGAGCGATAATGATATTTTATGTGGATTTATCCAGATGGATGATGGTGAATATCATTTAAAAGGAAAAACAGAAGAAGAGCTTCAATACTGGAAGAAGCAAACGCAGAAAGCTGTACAAACAGTGATGGAAAAGTGTGGTTATACTTTAAAGGAAAAAGGAGATTGCCATGATGCTTATATAAAACAACCAATGTTTAAATTTGAAATGCATCATCAGTTGTTTAAAGAGTCTTTTGATGATATAAAATCACAATATTATCAAAATCCATGGAAAAGAGCAATTCCAGATGAGAAGAAACCATATCGGTATTATTATTCCAAAGAAGATGAATATTTGTATTTTGTTACGCATGCACATAAACATTTTTCTGTAAGTGGAAGCGGCATACGGACTTTGACAGATATGTATGTTTATATAAAAAATAATAAATCCATGGACTGGAATTATATTTTATCGCAGCTTAAGCTTTTGAAGCTTGAAGACTTTGAAGTATTGTTGCGGAATACGGCAATACATGTATTTGATAAAGAAGAGAAAATAACAACAGAGGAATGGAATACGGTTCTTTATATGATTGGAAGCGGGATTTATGGAACTTCCCAGAATCGAATCAGACATCAGCTGGAAAATTTGGGAGTAAATAAACAGAATAATAGAAAAAAAATGTGGTATTACATGAAAGACAGACTGTGGCCGAATGAAGAAAAAATGAAAAAATATTATCCTTTTTTTTATCGCCATCGTTATTTTAGAGTGATTATGCCACCGTATCGTGTGATCAGGGGTATTCTGATACATCCGGGAAAACTGTGGACAGAATGGAAAATTTTAATTAGGACAGTAAAAAGTAACAGCTGATATAAAAAAGGGAGGACAGGTATGAAGCTGAAAAAAATATTATCATTAGGATTAGCTCTGGGTCTGGTACTGAATTCCGTACCGGTATTGGCAGCGGAAGATGAATCTGTTTTTGAAGAGACATTTGAATCGGCTGAGGAAATATCTGAAGGATCAGATATCGTAGAAGGTGAAGAACAGCAGGAAATATCCGAACCGGCAGAAGAAATCGAAAATGAAGATCTGGAAGAGATAAGTCAGTCGGAAGAGACAGAAAGTGAAGATGCGGAGGAACTATCTGCGCCGTCAGAAGAAACCGAAAAAGAAGAGGTTGAGGAATTTTCGGCAGTACCGGAAGAAAGTGAAAATAAAGATGTGGAAGTATTTTCTTCACAATCAGAAATATCTGTAAGTGGAAAATGTGGAGAGAATATAACATTCGAATTAACAAAAGATGGAGTGCTGACCCTGTCTGGCAGTGGACCGATGCCCACGATAGAGTATGATTGGAAGTATTATGAGCCAATTTGCGGATGGGGAGATCAGATAAGAAATATAAAGAAGATTGTGATAGGGGAAGGAATCACATCCATCAGCCAGTATTCTTTTTATGACTGCGAGAATTTAACAGAAGTTTCTATACCTGACAGTGTAGAAAAAATTGGGTATGAGGCGTTTCACTGGTGTCACAATGTGAGCAAAGTAATGATTGAAGGGCTTGAGTCCTGGTGCCAGATAGACTTTGATGGAGAAAATGCCAATCCATTGCAGTTTGGTGCTGATCTGTATATAAATGGAGTAAAAGAGACACAGATCATAATTCCTGATGGAGTTACAGAAATAAAACCGTATGCATTTTGCAGAAGCTGGACGAATGATGCTTCAAAAGTAGCAATTACAAGTGTACAGCTGCCTGATACGATCACAAATATTGGAGAATATGCGTTTGAATACAATTATTTAACAAATATAAACATTCCGGATTCTGTTCAAAGTATTGGAACAGAATCACTTGCCGGAAATAATTTTGCGACGATAGAATTATCAGAAAATATTAACATAATAAATGATCAGGCCTTTAAAGATTGTAAGAAGTTGCAGAAAATAAAAATTCCGGATACAGTAAAAGAATTGGGAAAAGGATTATTTTTAAACTGTATTAAGCTGACGAACGTGGAATTACCTCAGGGAATTAACACGATAAGTGATACAATGTTTGGAGGATGTACATCACTGGTACAGTTTAATGTTCCGAATACTGTTCAGACAATTGAAAAACAGGCGTTTTATCGTTGTAGTAATTTAAAAAATATAGAATTACCGGATCAGATACAAACGCTTGGAGATTATACATTTTATGAGTGCAGCAGTTTGGAAAAGGTAAAATTGCCCTTGAAACTGCAATGTATAGGTGATAGTACTTTTTTTGGATGTAAATCGCTATCAGAAGTTGTTATACCAAATAATGTTACAAGTATTGGACCTCAGGCATTCAGAGGTTGTAAATCGTTATTGAAAATTACAATGCCAGAAGCAATTACAGCAATTGGTGATGGCGCTTTTTACGATTGTTGTATGTTGGAACAGTTTAAAGTACCAGAAAGTACAACAACAATTGAAAATTTTACGTTTTATGGATGTACGAAACTGGTATCTGTTACAATTCCGGAAAAACTAATTACAATAGGAGAATCGGCATTTGATAATTGTACGGTTCTTAAGGATATTGAGATTCCGGATAAGGTTACAAGTATAGGAGCACGGGCTTTTAGCGGGTGTGAAAAGATAGAAAATATCACATTACCGTCTCAGATAAGTGAGATATTGGGTTATACATTTTCTGGTTGCAAAAACTTGAAAAATTTGCAAGTACCAGAAAGGGTGTCATCTATTAACGATTATGCATTTTATAATTGTTCTGCTTTAAATCGCATTGATTTTAAAGGAGATGCACCGACAATAGGGATAAATGCCTTTGGAGGCGTAACAGCTACCTGTTATTATCCTAAGGATAATACGTCGTACACCCCGGAAATCACAACACAGGATTATGGCGGAAATTTACTTTGGACGTATGAGGGAAAAATAGAAGATGAAGATAAATATAAATGTGGAAATGAACTTACATGGAATCTGACAGAAGATGGAATATTGACGATTACTGGTTCAGGAAGGATGTTTGATTATTCGATTGAAGAATATAAGTATGCACCGTGGTATGAACAGAGAACAGAGATTAAGTCTATAAAATTAGATGATAATATAACGTATATTGGAAATTATGCATTTTATCATTGTTATAAAATTACTGACGAAAAAACAACGCTTCCTGAAAATTTGGAGGAAATAGGAGAGGGGGCTTTTAAAAACTGTGCAATAAAATCAGTAGATATACCACAAAAAGTGTCAAATGTTGGAAAAGAAGCATTTGCATACAGTGGTCTGATAAGTGTTACGCTTCCTGCAAAATTACAATATTTACCAGAGAGAATGTTTTATGAATCGCACAAGTTATATGAGGTGACGTTTTCGAAGGGCTTAAAGGAAATTGGAAAGGAGGCATTTGCGGTATGTGTTGCGCTGAAGAGTGTGGAGATACCAGAGGGTGTAACAACCATAGGAGATTCTGCATTTCTGGCTTGTGGAGCAGGAGCAACGTATGGTGCTGTTTATAGTGGCTGTTATAGCTTTACGGATGTAACTCTTCCGACGACACTAACTACAATAGGTGTCGGTGCTTTTCGCATGTGTCAGTCCTTAATCTCTATTAATATACCAGAGAATATTACAGAAATTAAGAAAAGCACATTTGAAGAATGTTATAAATTGCCGAGTATTATAATTCCTAAAAATGTAAAAACAATTGGTGATAGCGCATTTAGACAAAATAGAGCTCTTAAAATCGTTACGTTTTCCTGGAATGCACCACAGATTGACAGCAACGCGTTTGCTGGAGGAATTCCAAAGAAAAAAAGTGTAATAGCTACCTGTTATTACCCATCCAATAATCCAGCGTGGAGTTCCAGTATGCTTCAAAATTATGGAGGAGAGTTAACCTGGATTGCCAAAGAAATGGTGAAACCATCCGAAGGAACCGGCAGCGGAGGTTCCGGAAGCGGTGGAACAGGAGAGGGAACAGGCACTGGAAGCTCAGGAAGTGATTCTGGGACAGGATCAGGATCCGGTTCAGGCGGAAGTGGTACTGGAACTGGAGGAGACAGTGGTTCAGGAAGTACTTCCGGGGGAAGTAGTTCAGGAGGAAGTACAAGCGGCTCAGGAAGTGGAAGCAGTGGAACCGGTGGAAGTGGCTCAGGAGGAAGCGGAAGTAGCTCTGGTTCCGGCTCAGGAAGCAGCGGTACAGGTGGAAATCCTGGAACAGGAACTGGTACAGAAAAAGAATTTGGATTTTCCGCACATTCCCTGACATTGAACGGCGATATCGGTGTGAATTTTTATGTAGAATTAGATGAAGCAATCTTAAATGATTCTACTGCTGTAATGGAAATGAACGTAGCCGGAAAGCAGAAGACAACCATAAAAGTATCAGATGCGGTAAAAAAAGGTTTTGAGGAAGTTAAGGATAAAGAGGGAAACAGTCATCAGTGTTACAAATTTACATGTAATGTATATGCAAAACAG
Source organism: Blautia aquisgranensis (assembly GCF_040096615.1). Classification (NCBI taxonomy): domain Bacteria; kingdom Bacillati; phylum Bacillota; class Clostridia; order Lachnospirales; family Lachnospiraceae; genus Blautia; species Blautia aquisgranensis. The sequence continues at coordinate 70,237 of NZ_JBBMEJ010000004.1, read as the reverse complement.
ATGACAGATAAGATCACCGCAACTCTGAAAACATCTTCAGGAAGCTGGAAAGAATTATATTCCGTACAGGATTATGTAGATACCGTTCAAAACAGCAGCAATGAAAAACTGAAAAATCTTGTAAATGCCATGACAGTATATGGTGGATATGCCCAGCAGCTGTTTGGATATAACACGAATAATCTGGCCGGAGGCAGCCTGGGAGACATATCAGGAGTGACAAAAGATATGCTGGCCGGATATGGGTATACAGGAGAAGGAACAGAAGAGAAGCTGAGTTTTTATGGAGCAAGCCTATTATTGAAAGAACAGACAACGATACGTATGTACTATCAGCTTGCGGAAGGAAATATAGAAGATTACAGATTTACCGTAGATGGAAAAACAGTTCAGCCAACAGAGACAGGAGAGAACAATACGTATTACATAGAACTGAATAATATTGCGGCTCAGGACCTGGAAAATACGCATGTTTTTACGGCGGGAAATATTACAATCAGCAATTACAGTGCATTAAGCTATGTAAATAAAGCCCTGGACAGTGAAAAATCCAGTGAAAACAATAAAAAGACCGTGGCGGCTCTGTATTTATACTGGAAAGCTGCGGAAGCATATTTTGCTTAAAAGATTAATTTTTAACAGGTGTGAACGATAAATGTATTTTTGTACAGGAATCGAGAACATAAAATAAAAAAAACACCATGAAAGGGGAAAGAAACAAATGAAAGAAACATATGAAAGTCCGGATTTTGAAGTAATAGAACTGGAGGGAGAAGTAGCCACTGCAAATACAATAAAAGACAGTAACGAGACAGATATTCTTAGCATGGATTGGGAATAAGCAATAGGTAACTCACAGATAAGATTAATAAAGAAATAAGCGGAGGAGAGATATTATATATCTCTCCAAAACTTTATTTAAAGAAAATCAAGGTATAAAAGAGGGAGGATAGGTATGATGCTGAAAAAAATGCTGGCATTAGTCTTAGCTATGGGACTGATGTTGAATTCTGTACCGATATTGGCAGCGGAAGATGAATCTGGTTTTGAAGAGACATTTGAAGCGGCAGAAGAAATCGAAAACGAAGATACGCATGTTTTATGACAGGAAATATTACAATCAGCAATTACAATGCATTAAGCTATGTAAATAAAGCTCTGGACAGTGAAAAATCCAGTGAAAATAATAAAAAGACAGTAGCGGCGCTGTATTTATACTGGAGTATTTATACTGGAAAGCTGCGGAAGAATACTTTGCTTAAAAAATTGAGCTTTAGAAGACAGAGAGTATTCCAGATAAATAAAGAAAATCATATAAAGGGTATTAGTGCTTATGAAAAAGAGTAGTACATTGAGATGGCTCCTGCAGGTGACTGGAAAAACAAAATGGCTGGTAGGAATTTTGATCATACTTCAGGCAGTACTGAGTGTGCTCAGCATTATGTTTGCCTTTGCTTTGCGGTGTATCATTAATATGGCGGTAGCCGGAGTACAGAAAGCATTTTGGATTGCGATTGTGTTTTTGATCGGAATTTTGCTATTACAGACGATACTTGCGGCAGCGAATCGTTTGATAAATGAATATACAAAAACGGTTGTGGAAAATCGTTTTAAACAGAAACTTTTTTCTACACTTCTGACAGGAAAATATGCGTCTGTAACAGCAGTACATTCCGGTGAATGGATGAATCGACTGACTTCAGATACTATGGTAGTGGCAGAAGGAATAACACAGATTGTGCCAGGAATAATCAGTATGTTGGTAAGACTTATTGGAGCTCTGGCGGCAATTATCTGGCTGGAACCACTCTTTTTCTATATCCTGGTACCTGGTGGAATTATTATGATTTTACTGACATATGGATTTCGGAAAATTTTAAAACGTTTGCATAAAAGAATTCAGGAAGCAGATGGAGAACTACGTGTTTTTTTACAGGAACGTTTGGAAAGTTTGCTGATTGTACATACTTTTGCAAAGGAAAAACAGACAGCAGTACAGGCTGAGAAATTAATGGAGAAATATAAAACCGCCAGGCTGAAGAGAAGTAATTTTTCAAATTTATGTAATATTGGATTTTCCATAGTTATGAAAGGCGTTTATCTGCTGGGAATCGTTTTTGGCGGATACAGAATTCTTACAGGTACCATGAGTTATGGAAATTTAATGGCAGTCATTCAGCTGATTGGACAGGTACAAAATCCTTTTGCGAATATTACAGGATTTTTGCCCCGCTATTATGCTATGCTGGCAAGTGCAGAGAGACTGATGGAATCTGAAAATTTTGAATATGACGGTAAAGATGTGATTTCAGAAGAAATAGTTCAGGAATTTTATCAGAATGATTTTCAGGCGATTCAGATGGAAGATGTGTGTTTTACTTATCATCCATCGGTTCGAACTAAAGAAGAAACACTACAGATGCCCGTTGTATTAAAAAATATGAATCTGACTGTTGAAAAAGGAGAATATATTGTTTTTACAGGCCCGTCCGGATGTGGAAAAAGTACGATTCTGAAGTTGCTCATGTGCCTTTATCCGTTGGATTCAGGGATACAGTTATTAAAAACTGAAAAAAGTTCTCAACTTCTTACAGGAAAATGGCGAAGCCTGTTCGCATATGTTCCACAGGGAAATCAGTTACTGTCCGGGACTATCCGGGAAATCATAGCGTTTGGGGATTCGAAGAAGGAAAAAGAGGAAGAACGTATTCAACGTGCACTTCAGATTGCGTGTGCAGATGAGTTTGTGCGAAAACTGGATAAAGGTTTGGATACTTTATTAGGAGAACATGGAAAAGGGCTTTCGGAAGGACAAATGCAACGTATTGCAATTGCGCGTGCGATATTTTCTGAACATCCAATTCTTATATTGGATGAGGCGACCAGTGCATTGGATGAATCAACGGCAGTGAAACTTTTGGAAAATTTGCGTCAGATGACAGATAAGACAGTGTTGATGGTAACTCATCGCATGGATCAAAAAGAATTTTTTGACAAGGAAATTGTATTTTCAAAAGATGGAATTTTCCAGAGTAATATTGGTGAGAAGGAGGGTTTTTGAGAAGAGATTATTCTGGTTTGGGAACGAAAGGGGGGATGTATGGATTATAAGATGTAGGTACAAAAATATACCTTAACAGAAAGCGGGGTGAAATAAGTAAACGGTTACTAATAACTGCTGTATAATTACGATTCAATAAAGGGAGGACAAAAAGCATGAAAACTAAAAACAAACCAAAATCCAGATTCAAGCTGTTATTAATTGCAATGCTCATACTTGGAATATCACCGGTATTTTCATCTGCTTTACCGGGACAGGTGTCTGTTGTTGAGGCTGCAACCAATGTTAAATTAAACAAAACAAAAGCAACTTTAATAAAAGGACAGGCTGTACAGCTGAAGCTCACCGGTACCAAGGGAAAGGTTGTCTGGAGTTCTTCAAACAAGAAGGTAGCCAGTGTAAGCTCTACAGGAAAGGTTACTGCAAGAGCAAAAGGTACAGCTACAATTACTGCAAAAGCAGGTAACAAAAAGTATAACTGCAAAATCCAGGTAGAGACACCAAGAATCAGTAAAACGGCATTAACTTTATATAAAAACGGAAGCTATACACTGAAAATGACAGATACAAAGCAGAAGGTAGTCTGGAAATCATCGAAAATTTCAGTAGTATCTGTAAACAGCAAAGGAAAAATCACCGCAAAAGCAGTAGGAACAGCGACTGTAACCGCAACAGTTTCCGGTAAAAAGTACAGCTGTAAAGTGACTGTTAAGCAAAAAAATGTTGTAACAGGCAAAGTTCCGGTTTGTGTGGATAAACAGACAGTGTATATAAGGGGAGATAGAATTATACAGCTTCCGGAATGCTTTATTTATATAAAAAATCTGGATAAAAATGCAAAAGTTACGGATGTAAAATCAACAAATCCCAAAATAAAAGCAGAAAAAAGGGAAGAACTGGATGCAATACAAGTTTCTGCAAACGGATATGATGTTAAGTTATTGGGAGAGACTTCGACTATTTCATTTAAAGTAATCCAGAACAATAAAACATATAGCTTATCGTGCAAGATTAATGTAGCCAAAAAACCTTCGCCATTTGCAGTATTCAAAATTGGAAATCAAAATTTTGAAAAAGAATTCGTGGGAAGTGATTTAGAATCAGCAAGTATTACGGGAACTCACAAAGTGTTTATAAAAATGAAATCAGGTTATGTCCTGGATTATATAAGTGTTCTTTATAAGAAAAATGGTGATTATAAATCTGAGAGAGTGCCAAATGGTTCAGCTATTAATTTTGAAGGCTGTGTCGATATAAATGCAAATTATCATGTAACACAAACACATGCACCTGCAAATTATGTTCCAGCCTCAAAATGGTATGGAGTAGTTAAATCACCATTGCATGATTATTGTACACTTAACATATGGTAAGGGAAGGGTGAGAAGCCCATTCCCCTACCGCATAAAAACCCGCACCATCTTCTCATAAATCTTCCTATACCGCTGATACCGCATAGGCAGATCAATCCAGGTCTTTTTATCTACAATACTCTTATAATGGGAGAATGTCCGGAATCCGTCGATTCCGTGATAGGATCCCATACCGCTTTCACCGAAGCCGCCAAAGCCCATGGTGCTGGTGGCAAGGTGAATCAGTACATCATTGATACAGCCACCACCGAAACCGCACCGGGAAGTTACTTCCCGGGCGTTTTTTTCGTCGTCAGTGAAGATGTAGAGGGCCAGCGGGTGTGCCATGGAATTGATCTTTGCAACAGCACTTCCGAGAGAATCGTAGGTAAGAACCGGAAGTACCGGGCCGAAGATTTCCTGCTGCATGACCGGATCATCGAAAGTCACACGATCCATGATCGTAGGCTCGATCTGAAGTGTTTCGCGGTTTGTTTTGCCACCACATATGAGCTTGGAGGAATCAATAAGTCCGGTAATGCGGTCGAAATGCTTTTCATTGATGATCTTTCCATAGTCCCGGTTTTTGAGCGGTTCTTTTCCATATTGACGAGTAATCTGTCTGCGAAGCTCTGCAACCAGGGCATCTTTGATCTCAGGATCACAGTAGATATAGTCCGGTGCTACGCAGGTCTGTCCGCAGTTCAGGAACTTGCCGAATACGATACGTTTTGCTGCAAGGCGGAGATTAGCGGTCTTATCCACAATGCAGGGGCTTTTTCCGCCGAGCTCCAGAGTAACTGGGGTAAGGTATTCAGAAGCCTTTCGCATAACTTCTTTTCCTACAGACTGGCTTCCTGTAAAGAAGATATAATCAAAATGCAGGCTGAGAAGATGAGTGTTTTCCGCGCGTCCACCTGTGACAGTGGCAACATATTTTTCATCAAAACATTCGTGGATCAGAAGGCGGATCACTTCGCTTGTAGCCGGTGAGTAAGCACTTGGTTTTAGAATGGCAGTGTTTCCGGCTGCAATGGCATCTACCAGAGGCTCGATTGTGAGAAGGAACGGATAGTTCCATGGACTCATGATAAGAACCACGCCATATGGGGATGGTTTGCGGAAACTGTGGGAGTGGAACTGTGCCAGCGGAGTGGGAACGGTTTGTTCCTTTGCATAGGAGCGGATGTTTTTCAGCATGTGTGTGATCTCGGAGAGAACCAGACCGGTTTCACACATATAGCTTTCGAAATTGCTTTTTCCCAGATCTTTTTTCAGGGCTGCGTTGATCTGGTCTTCGTGTCTTTGAATCGCTGCCCGGAGACGTTTGAGGGCACCTATGCGAAAATCAATGTTGAGGGTTGCGCCGGAATAAAAATACTGGCGCTGTTTATTTAAAAGCTGGGTGATCTGTTCTTTTTCCATGGAGATGAAGTCCTTTCTAAAAAATCTGCCTGGCAGAATTTATTGTTCGGAAACTGGTGGCATCAGCTGGTAATACAAGGTCTCCAGTTCACTGGCGTCCATGAGCACAGGAACCGGATACAGCGGATTGGCTTCCTTATCTGCATAGTGAGCCAGCTCCGGAATATCGGTTTCCTGGATTTCCGGGATATAGTCGCCAATGCCGAAGCGTTTTTTCATAGCTTTTACTGCGTCGATAAACATGCGGGCAGCAGTTTTGTCATCCTCATTTTTATCGCAGAGTTCTGCTGCCACTGCCAGGTCACGGAGCTTATGTGTGATGGAGTCGCCATAGGTTTCCAGGACCATGGGCAGGATCACGGCATTGGCCAGTCCATGAGGAACATTGTATTTTCCGCCCAGAGAATGTGCCACTGCGTGGATATATCCTACATAGGATTTTGTAAAAGCACAGCCTGCGAAATAGGAGGCACGGAGCATGTTTCGCCTTGCATCCACATTGCTGCCGTCTGTGTAGGCAGTGTCAAGGTTTTCGAAGATCAGCTTTACGGCATCCAGAGCGTTTTTCCGGGTGCCTGGTGTGGTGGAGTTTCCGATGTAGGCTTCCACCGCATGGGTAAGTGCATCCATACCGGTTGTAGCTGTGATAAACGGTGGAAGGCTTAAAGTTACTTTCGGGTCCAGGACTGCATACCGTGGGATCAGAGGAAAATCATTGATCGCATATTTATGCCGGGTCTGGGCATCTGTGATTACTGCGGCAAGGGTCGTCTCGCTTCCGGTACCAGCAGTGGTAGGAATGGCGATGAGAAGCGGAAGCTTTTTATGGATTTTCAGGATTCCTTTCATCTGTGCCAGGGACTGGTGCGGTTTTGCAATGCGGGCAGCAGTAGCTTTTGCACAGTCCATGCTGGAGCCGCCGCCGAAACCGATGATGGCCTGGCAGTCATTGTCCAGGTACATGTGAAGTGCCTCATCTACATTGACAGTAGTCGGGTTGGCAACTGTTTTGTCGTAGATCTGATAGGCGATGCAGTTACGTTTCAGAGTTTTTTCAAGACGTTCGGTAAGTCCTAATTTACGGATGCCTGCGTCTGTGATGATCAGTACATTATTATAGCCTCTTTTTTCCAGAACTTCCGGGATTCCCTTGACGCTTCCAATGATCTTCGGATTGCGGTAAGGCAGCACCGGAAGCGCAAATTTGAACACATTCTGGAAAATGCGGCAGTAAGCTTTTTTTAATGGATTCATGTTTCTATTCCTTTTATAATCAAATTATTTTATTTCAAATATTATATATAGCAGTTGAGAGTGGAAAAGTCAAGATTTCTGTGCAGCACATAATAAACAGTGGCATAAAATACAAAAGCTCTAAATATAATATTGTCATGTCTCTGAATATCCGTTAGACTAAAATAAGTTACAGCAATCACAGGAACATATTCAGGCGCAGAAGCCTGCAGATATGGAGGAAAATCATAAATATGCCGGAAACAAACACATCCGAAAAAAATCCGCTCCACGTATCGGAAGTGGATGATAATCTTAAAGAATTAAGTCCGCACGGTTCTTTTGAACTGCCGGTGGAAACCTATACGGGAAACTGCGAGATCTTTCATGCGCTGTATGACCACTGGCACAGTGAGATGGAGATCATGTATATTGAAAAAGGCAGCGGTTTTGCCAGACTGAACAGGGAAAGTATCCGTCTGAAAAAAGGGGACATCCTGATCGTGAACTGTGGAGTTCTCCACAGTATGCGAACCGATCTCAAGAATCCTCTCTATTATAAGAGTGTCGTGTTCAGTCTGGGATTTCTGGCAGGACAGCCGGGGGATATCTGCCAGGAATGCGTAGTGACGCCGCTTACGGAAAACAGGGCAGAATTCTGCCATCATATCGAAGAAGGAGATTCCGGTTATGAGAAATTGCGGAGGATTTTTCTGGAAATACATAGCTGCCATACGGAGAAGAAGCCGTATTTTTATATGAAGCTGAAAATGCTGTTTTTTGATTTTTTCTATGAGATGCTGACGGAGCACTATATTATTCCGGTAAGCACAGAGCAGAATAAAAGCCTCGCGGCTGTAAAAGAGGTGCTTGATCATATAAGTCTTCACTATCAGGAGAATCTTACTGTTTCGGAGCTTTCCGGGTTGTCCAATTACAGTGAGTACTATTTTATGAAGCTTTTCCGGCAGTACACAGGAAAAACGCTTGTGGAGTACATCAATGATTTTCGTATGGAGAAGGCGAAATATCTTCTTACCCATTCCGATGCGCCTGTTACGGAGATAGCCATGCAGGTGGGATTTAACAGTACAAGCTATTTTATAAAGAAGTTTCAGCAGTCCAATAAGGTTTCGCCGCATAAGTACAGGAAGAGTATGAGACAGATTTGAGAAAGCTCCAGCAGCAGTCGCACATGTCCCGGTTACATTTCTATGCAGAGCTACAGTAAAAATGGAAAAACAGTCTGACAAATATCTTACATATCATGACAGGATTGTTATATTTTTGAAAGGGGATGCGTGATATCCTAATATCATCAAAAACAAAGCAAACAACCTTGTAAAAACATATTTCATCCCATCAAGATCCATGAAAGGAGATCAGAAATGGAAACATTAAGCAAAGTATTTGAAGAAAAATATAACAAAAATGTAAAAGACTGTACAAACGAGGAAATCTATCATGGACTTCTCGCCTGGACAAAGGAGCAGCTTAAAGGTCGTGGCTATCAGGATGGAAAAAAGAAAATTTATTATATTTCCGCAGAGTTCCTGATCGGTAAGCTTCTTTCCAACAACCTGATCAATCTTGGCGTTTATGATGAAGTTGCAAAATATCTTAAAGAGAACGGTAAAGAGCTTTCCATGATCGAGGAGATCGAGCCGGAACCATCTCTTGGAAACGGCGGACTTGGCCGACTGGCAGCCTGCTTCCTGGATTCCATCGCAACCTTAGGTCTTCCGGGTGAAGGAATCGGCCTTAATTATCACCTTGGACTTTTCAAACAGGAGTTTAAAGATCATCTTCAGTTTGAGACACCGAACCCGTGGATCGAGCCGGAGAGCTGGCTTACAGATGCAGGAATTTCCTATTATGTACCTTTTAAGGGATTTATGCTGAAATCCACACTGTATGATATTGATGTTGCAGGCTATGAGAACAAAGCAATCAAGCTTCGTCTTTTTGATATTGATATTGCAGACGAGAGCATTGTGGGTGAGGGAATCTCCTTTGATAAGAAGGATTTGCTCCACAATCTGACACTGTTTTTGTATCCGGATGACAGCGATGACGCAGGAAGAAAGCTTCGTATTTATCAGCAGTATTTCATGGTTAGCAATGCAGCACAGCTGATCCTGGATGAGGCAACAGCAAAAGGCTGCAATCTTCATGACCTTGCTGATTACGCAGTGATTCAGATCAATGATACACATCCGAGTATGGTAATTCCGGAGCTGATCCGTCTTCTTACAGAGCGTGGAATCGAATTTGAGGAGGCTTGTGAGATCGTATCTCATGTGTGCGCTTATACCAACCATACCATCCTTGCAGAGGCACTTGAGAAATGGCCAATCTCCTATCTTGAGGAGGTTGTTCCGCATCTGATGCCGATCATCCGCAAACTGGACGAGCGTATCAAAGCAAAATATCCGCAGGAGAATCTTGCAATCATTGATAAGAACGACCTGGTTCACATGGCACATATGGACATTCATTACGGATTTTCCATCAATGGTGTTGCATCCCTTCACACAGATATCCTGAAGGAAACAGAGCTTCATCAGTTCTATGAGATTTATCCGGATAAATTTAATAACAAGACAAATGGAATCACCTTCCGCAGATGGCTTCTTCACTGCAACCATCCGCTGACAGAGTATATCACTTCCATGCTCGGTGACGGCTTCCGCAAAGATTCCTTTGAGCTTGACAAGATGCTTGACTTCAAAGGAAAACAGGATGTTCTTGCAAATATCCTGAAGATCAAACAGGATGCTAAGAAAAGATGTGCCGAGTTCATCAAGGCAAACACAGGTGAGGAGATCAATACACACAGTGTTTATGATATCCAGATCAAACGTCTTCATGAGTACAAACGTCAGCAGCTGAATGCCCTGTATATCATTGATCGTTACCTGAAGATCAAAGCAGGTGAGAAACCGGAACGTCCGGTAACCTTTATCTTTGGTGCAAAAGCAGCTCCTGCATATGTGATCGCAAAGGACATTATCCACCTGATTCTGTGCTTACAGGAGCTTATCAACAACGATCCGGAGGTTTCTCCGTACATGAAGGTCGTTATGGTGGAAAACTATAACGTAAGTGCAGCAGAGAAGCTGATCCCGGCCTGCGATATTTCCGAGCAGATTTCCCTTGCTTCCAAAGAGGCCAGCGGAACCGGAAACATGAAGTTCATGTTGAACGGTGCGGTAACACTTGGAACTATGGATGGAGCAAATGTGGAGATCAGCCAGCTGGTAGGCGAGGATAACATCTATATCTTCGGTGAGTCCAGTGAGCAGGTAATCAAACACTATGAGAAAGCTGATTACTGTGCAAAAGATTTCTATGATAAAGATGAGCGCATCCGTCGTGCAGTAGATTTCATCGTTGGAAAAGAGCTTCTTGGTATCGGAAGTGAGGAGCATCTTAGAAGACTTCATCATGAGATCGTAAGCAAAGACTGGTTCATGACTCTTCTTGATTTTGAAGACTACGCAAAAGTAAAAGATCAGGCACTGTCCGATTATGAGGACAGAACTGCATGGGCAGAAAAAATGCTTGTAAATATTGCAAAAGCAGGATACTTCTCTTCAGACAGAACGATTGAGGAGTACAATAGAGACATCTGGCATCTGACTCCTGCAAAATAATCGTGCAGATATAAAATAAAAACACACCGGTTTGTACCGAGAATCTGAATCATTTCCATAGAGCTGGAAAGATGTTCAGGTTCTGGAGACATAAACCGGTGTGTTTTATATTTCATAAATAGGCGGAAGCACTGCGTCAGGCTTTTCCGTCCTTAAATGACATCATCATTTCTTTTGTAAGGCTGATGTTGTCTCCCTCATCCGGGATATCCTCGCGGTTAAACCAGGAGGCCATGGAGAGTTCACTGTGGTCTACGGTGAGAGTGTCATCTCCGTCCAGGTCACAGTAGAAGCCGAACAGAAGAGTTCCGGAGAAGGACCATGGCTGGCTCTTATAGTAGCGCAGGTTTTTGACTTTGATACCGATCTCTTCCATAACTTCACGGTGAACCGTTTCCTCGATGGTTTCTCCGATTTCTGCGAACCCGGCGATCATGGCATATCGTGTATAGCTTCTGCCCTCATATTTGGAGAGGATCAGCTTGTCGCCGTTTGTAACGCCAACGATAACTGCAGGGGAGAGAACAGGGTATTCTTCATTCTTGCAGGACGGACAGAACATTTTGCGCTCGATCTTGTCATGTACCATTGGCTTTCCGCAGCAGCCACAGAAGCGGCGCTTGCTGTACCACTGGAAAAGCTGGTATCCGGTGACTCCTGCAAATGCAAGATACTGAGGCTGTGCGATGCGAAGAAAACGGATCGTCTCAAACTGATACTCAGAAAGCAGACTGGTATCCAGTTCCGGAATCAGATAAAAATGTTCTTCGTCAATGGAGAAAAGGTAGATATAATTTTCATAAAGGTTGGAAAGCCTGCCCTCAAGCTCTTCAAAACGTGGAAGAGTCATAGTCTCGCCGTCTTTTTTCAGAAGGATATTTCTCTCTTTATTATAGGCTAAAATAAAGCTTTTTTTATCCGGAGCTACAGGCTTATATTCGTTGTGATAATGATGTGGTGCAATATCCTGGATCATGATAATTCCTTTCGTTTTTTATAGCATAATATTTTTTTACAGTATAAGCTTACCTGAAAAAAAAGGCAACTGTTCTTTTGGTGGAAATCTCGAGGCATTTATATGGCAGATTGTTGATGAAATCCCATAAAACAGTTGTTTGTGCCTAAGTTGTGCTGTAAGATAAGATGAGAATTCACAGAGGGAATATAACAACCGAATTTTACATGATACAGCATATGGAGGGAAAAATATGCAGACGAAAGAAAAAAAAGGGCTTACCCGTGACATCATTAAATACCTGGCGATATTTACCATGTTACTTAACCACATTGCCAATATATTTCTGCCGGAGAATACGATTCTCTGTGAGGTGCTGGTAGACATTGGCTACTTTACTGCGATCACCATGTGCTATTTTCTGGTGGAAGGCTTTTATTATACACATTCCAGGAAAAAATATGGGGAGAGACTTCTGATCTTTGCAGGAATATCTCAGGTCCCGTACATGATGGCGTTCGGATTCAATCAGCTGAATATGATTTTTACTTTATTTATGTGTTTCATGATCCTGGTGATCCAGGAAAATATGAAGGCAAGCCCATGGCGTATTCCCCTGCTTATTGGAATCCTTCTGGTGTCCATTTATTCGGACTGGGCGATTCTGGCACCGGTTTTTACTATCTGGTTTCAGGATGGCTGGTGCAACCGGAAAAAAACAATCCGGGCTTATGGAATCGGAGCTTTATTATTCATTCTTTTTAATTACAGTTCTTATGCACAGACAATGGATCCTGCAAAGGCATTTCTTCATGCAGTACTTTCTGCAACCGGAATCATCGTATCCGGAATTCTGATCCTGAATTTTTATAATGGGAAAAAATCGGAAAAAGCATCGGGATTTTCAAAATGGTTTTTCTATATTTTTTATCCGTTACATCTGTTCATATTGGGAGTAATACGGCTGGTCATCAGATGATACAGCCGTATTATTATATAAAAATAAAAAAATATAATTGGAAATATCGCATAAGTTGGAAAAAAATATATAAAAAACAGATTTGTTTATAGACAGTAAGTTCTCAAAAAAGTATAATTAAAGTATAGATTGTCCTGAAGGGCAGGCAGGAAGCCAGATAGTTATATTCCAGTTATGAAGGAGGAGAATATGAACAGAAAAAAGGTTGCGTGGCTGCTGACAGCAGCTATGGTAGCTACCAGCGTTGACAGTTCTGCGCTTGTAGCCAGCGGAGCAGATTTTTCTTCAGAGCCAGTGGAGAACATGCAGGAGTTTTCAGATGGAGCTGAAAGTCAGGATGAGGGAGAGGCAGTTTCAGCTGAAGCAGAAGCTCCACAGACAGAGCAGGAAGAAGCTCCGGAAGCGGTACAGGAACCAGAACAGGAAGCAGATTCGGATCTTGCATTGGAGGACGAAACAGAAGAACTTTCAGAGCCCGAAGAGCAGGAAGAAAATACTTCTGATGATTCCGAAGAACTTACAGAACCGGAACCGAACAATGAAGCAGAAGCTTTCAGCAGCGATGACAAGGATCTTGAAGTACAGTCCGAAATCATGGACAGTTCCATGGCAGAAAATGCTATAGATCTTCCATATAAAAATTTTATAGATATTTCTGATGTGTCTTCAGAAGATGCGACAGTGTTCAGATTTTCTGTGGAAAAAAACGGAAAATACAAGATTGTGCTGAGTAGTGTAAATACCGATCACATTATGATATATGATTCTTCTTTTAAAGAATGTGAGGTGGAAGATACAAACATTGTTAGCTGTCAGGCCGGAGAAACTTATTATGCGGTATATAATTTTTCATATGTAAGCGACAACGCAGCAGCAGGTGTTTTTCCTACAATAGAATCTTTCCAGATGGAACAGATGCCAAAGACGGATTATACTCTTTGGGGAGATGGTCCGGAAATAATAACCGGTGAGGGTGCAGTTGTAAGCTGTACATATTCTAACGGTGAAACAGAAGAACTGTCTGACGGTGATGACATAAATATGTTTCCGTTTGTGATGATCGGAAATGAAGAATATGGATACACTGACGAGCCTGGAACTTATCAGGCAAATCTTCTTATCAAGAAGAATGTTAATGGAACTAACTATGATTTATATTGTCTTAAAAATATAGGGCAGATCAGACTGCAGACTCTGAAGTCCTGGGTGCAGAGCAGGAAAGATGATGCTATTGAACTCAGTGGCGAAGAAGAAGAAAACGATGCTGGAATGACAGACCAGTTGTTCCATTTCAGACCGGAAAAAAATGGATTATACAGTCTGTTTGCCCGTGGCGAGGAAGGAAATGAGAACATATACAGTTATCAGGTTCTCATGGATGGAGATTTCAATGTTATCGAGCAGATAGATCATGGTCAGACTTCCAGGAGAAAACTGGAAGCAGGAAAAGATTATTATCTGGCTGTCAGGAATGAAATTCATGATCAGTTATATGCAGGAGTGAGTTCTGCAAAAGAAGTCAAGTCTATTGAAATCAAAAATCCGGAAGTCTCTCTGTGCATGGGTAAGGACAGTCTTAAAAAGGAAGACCTTCTGTCAAATGAAATGATTCAGATAAATTATACAGATGGAACGGAAAATGTTGAAACTTGTTATGGCTCAGTAAGTGAAGGCTATGATATAGAGATTGATACTTCTTCTGTTGATTTCGATGAGGATGGAAATGCCAAAGAAGGAGAGTATACGGTTACAGTTTCTGTTGCAGACCAGAAAACAGAAGTAAAGATAAAGGTTCAGAAATTTGCTGACTTTTTCAATGAACGGGCAGAAGAGCTTACTCTTGATCAGGAACGCAGTACAGCGATCAGTAAAAAAGGAAGCTACTATTACAAGTTTACTGCGCCGGAGGATGGTACATATACGTTTAGATATCGCGCCATGGAAGATGGTGAGGAAACAGGAGATTATTCGTACTCTGTCTCATATTTTGACAGTGAAGGAAACGGTATTGAGGAAACAACAGCGTTGAAAGCCGGTGATGTGGTATATGCACGGATGACATCCGAGTACGACACGGGATATGATTTCTGTATTAAAGCAATCCAGAAAAATTATATGGTGTCATCGCTTAAGGTAGAATCAGAGCCATCGGATAAGACTTATATAGAGAGACTTGAATTCAGGGACAGTGCACAGCCAAAGACAGAAGGACTGAAGATTCGCGTCGCTTATGATGATGGAGTGGAGGAAGTCCTTGGGGCCGAAGATGTCAGCAGAGACGGCAGTAAACTGTCAATCTATCTGGACGATGATTATGATGAAGATGAGAACGGAGAGAAAATTCGAAACTATCAGCTGTACATTGAGTTGGATGGTTCCAGTGTAACTGTTCCGGTAAACTATATGACGCTTGCCCAGTATATTCGCACGCTGGATAAAAACTACAGTAATACATTGAAACTGGATGAGGATGAAACGGTCCAGTGGAATGGGGGAAAAGGATATCTGTACAGCTTTACTCCAGATAAGGATGGAGAGTACAGTTTTACATCGGAAGGTAATGTAGATACCTATGGATATCTTGTGGATGAAAACGGAGAGATTCTTGCTGAAAATGATGAGGATGGAAGTGGTAATAACTTTAAAGTAATCTATACTCTGACTGCAGGCACAACTTACTATTATCTGGCACGTCCGTACAACAGCAGTAAGGAAACATCAACATTAAAGCTTTATAAAAAAGAAAGCATTGCCAGTGTAGATATTGAAAAGCCGAAAAAGACAAATTATATTTCCGGATTTGATAGCGGTATAAATTACGATGGACTGAAAATCAGCATTACGTTTGATTCAGGAAAAGAAGTTACCTATACATATGGTGATGATGATTTTGGGCAGTATATCAATATATCAGATAACTTTGCTTATGATAATTCGGGGAATATACAGCCGGGAGATTATGCACTGACACTTACATATGAAGAGGAAAATATAGGAAGCATTCCGGTAAAATGTCAGTCCTTTGCAGATTATATGAGCGAACATCAGCCAGGGGAACTGAAAATTGGAGAAGATATCACAGAAACCCGAAAAGATGACGAAGATGCTTTCTACAAATTTACGGCATCTGAGACTGGAAAATATAAATTTAAGGTAACAGGAACAAAGGATGAGAATCAATATTATGATTCAAGACTTGATATCTATAATGAAAATGGTGATTATATAAGTGAGCATGGTCATTATGGAGAAATGAGTATAGAGCTTGAAGCCGGAACCACATATTATCTCAGGATAAATTACAGATCTTATACGGAAGACGATGTTGATTATACGATCAGTGTACAGGCACAGCGTACTCTGAAAGAAATGGTATTAAATTCCAATGAAATTGATCTCTATGAGGGATTTGATGATTTTTCCTACGACAGGCTTTGGAACCTGGCAAGAGAGCTGGAGATTACTCTGAAATTTACAGATGGTTCAGAGGAGACAGTACACTGTGTTGAAGATACCACAGAAGATGGTTACCGTGTGTCAGTTGAAGATATTCCGGATCTGGATGGTACACCGGGTACATATAATATGAAGTTCCGGTGTGGGGATATAAGCATAGATTATAAGATAAATCTGCATTCTGCATTGGATTATATTGCGAAGAACGCTTCGGAGATTCAGTCCGGCAAGAGAACTCCTGTAAAAATCCAATCAGACTCAACCGCTGTATATTATGCAGTCGTACCGGAAACAGGATACTATAAGATCAGTTATCTTGCAAATACATCCGCGCGGATTAAATACTATGATCAGGAGGGGGAATATCATGAGACACCGGTAAAGGTGGAAAAAGGTCAGAAATTCTATTTTTCTCTGGAAAATACGGAAGAGAGAAGTATCCGTGCACTGGTAACGGTTGAAAAACAGGATGTAGTTCTGGAGAAGCTTACGATTAAGACGCCGCCGTTAAAGACAACAGTGACAGAAGTTATTGATTATCTGGATGATTATGATATTTCGGATTTCGATGCAGAAGGAATGACTGTAACCGCACAATATACGGATGGAATGACAGAAGATCTGAAACCTGGTGATACCAGCCGTCTGGGAAGTAAATTATCTGTGAATCTGTCACCGACATACGATGAGGACGGAAATGAGAATTTTGCTCTTAGTGTTTCCATGGATGAAGTTCGTAGTGAATTCCTTCAGATATCGCGTATAAGCTTTAAAGACTATCTGAAAGAAAACGGCAATCAGCTGGAAACTTTAAAAGTGAACAAGGATAAAAATATCATGGTACAGAGGAATAAATGCCAGGTATATGGCTTTACGGCAGAAAATGACGGCACATATACATTTTATTCCACAGGCGATGAAGATACTTATGGTTATATCTATGACTCGGAAGGACAGCAGATCGCATATAATGATGATGCCGGTTCCGGAACGAATTTCCAGATACAGCTGGAAATGAAAAAAGGAGAAAAATATTATCTGGCAGCAAGGACATTCTCTTCAGGCGCGGTTAGTACTACGATTCATATTGCGGATGAAAACGGCAGTGAAGGAGCTTCAGCATTGTCGGATTTCAAGCTGGAAGAAGAACCGGAAAAGACAGTATTTTATGCGTATAATGATGAGAATAACCTGAATATATGGGATCTTTCGTA
Organism: Blautia aquisgranensis; assembly: GCF_040096615.1. Classification (NCBI taxonomy): domain Bacteria; kingdom Bacillati; phylum Bacillota; class Clostridia; order Lachnospirales; family Lachnospiraceae; genus Blautia; species Blautia aquisgranensis. Next base: position 52,906 of record NZ_JBBMEJ010000004.1, on the reverse strand, counting down.
CGAAGGCCTCAAGATCAGCGCAAAGACCAAAGAAGGCGAAACGGAAATCTATTCTTACAGCAGAAGTCAGAAAGAATTTCCATTCACAATCACGAACAATATTAAGACCGATGAAAATGGTCGTCCTCTTACTGGGAAATATACGATAACAGTTTCCTACAATGGAAAAACAGCTGTGGAATTTCCGATAGAATTAAAATCCTTTGAGGATTATCTTGCAGGAATTACCAATGTACTGAAGCCAGGTGAAACTCTGGATAAAGTGGCTGAAGATCCGACGGAAGACGGAAATCTGTGTTACGTTAAGCTGCCAGCAGATCTGAAGGGAATTTACTGGAACAGTGGAGACAGAAATAACTGGTCGGTATACGGAATTTATGATATCCAGGGTAAGAAAACAGATATGCAGCTGGGAAACAGTTCTGCCTGGGATTTTGGTGGAAAAGATTATTATCTCTGCCTGAAGGATAAAGGATACGATGACGAGAACGGAATCTTCCGGTATGAAAAAATGGCTTCCAGCGGAATTATCAAAGATATGGAGATCATAAGCCAGCCTGAAAATACAGAATTTCTGAAAGGAATGAATGCGGGAATTGATGTTACAGGAATGATGCTTCGGATCACATACGAAGATGACACGCAGAAGAAGGTTTCTGCGACAGAGTTCAGTGATATTTATAACCGGGAACTTTCTATTGTGAATGAAAAAGGGGAGCGTATTTTTAATGTTTCAGATCTGCATGACGGAGAGAATGATCTCAGTATCCAGCTCTGGGGAATTAAGAAAAACTTCCGTGTTTCACTGACCGATCCGGCAAAGAAAGATTTAGATACACTTGCTCTGGATGAAAATGCTGCATTTTCTGTATCAGAAAGTGTAAGAAGCCATGTATATTCCTATATTCCGGATGAAAACGGCGAATTTTATTTCAATACAGAAGCTGAACATTACAGCTCTTCCTGGGCAGATGAAAATCTGAAATGGTACTGCACAGATGAGGAAGAAAACTATCTGACAGATGAGGAAGGAAATCTGCCGAACCTGAAAAAAGGGAAAAAATATTACTTTGTTGTATATTATGACGGAAGTGCATTTGGGGATGTATCGGTACAGCTTCACAAAGTATCCGGTTCCGGAGAAGATGTTACAGAAGAGGATACCGATGTAGTAGATATGGAGATCACGGCTCCGACAAAAGTGGAATATACGCCGGAAGAGAAGATTTCCTATGACGGAATAAAGATTCATGCAATATATGACGACGGAACAGAGAAAGACTATACATTAGAGGAGGCACAGAAAAAAGGTTTCACTGTTTCTGATACTGTAAAATCTTTAAGCGAAAAAAATTGTCCGGGTTCCTATGAGATTGTTGTCAGACATGAAGGACAGAATGGATTCAGTGTCAGAAAAACAGTTCCGATTACCGTAAAAAATACCGGTGTCTTAAGCGGCGAATTTTCGGAAAATGAGCAGGAAATAGAAATCGGAAGTACAGAACCGCTGTACGAATACCAGGTAGCAGAAGACGGCTATTACCAGCTTGCACTGACTGCGAAAAATGACAGTTTTATTGAGGGATTTATAACAGAAGGCAATAGATCACAGGTGATTAGCTGTTATGGAAATGGAACGAAAACAACTTATTCTTCTCTGGTATATCTGAAGGCCGGAAAACATTATATTAATTTCAGAAGTGAGATGCTGTCAGGTGGAAGCTGTGGTGTGAAACTGTATCATTACAGTGCTGCACCACAGAGAATAGAAGTTATACCGGATTCTGTAAAGACGGAGTTTATCTATGGCAGGGATGCGGTAAACTTTGAAGGAATGAAAGTCAGAATTACCTATGCTGACGGAACTGAAAGAATCGTGACAGTACCGGAGGGATTTGGCAGAAGTGGCATAATGGAAAGTGGTCTGTATATCAATAATGCTTCAGACTGGCTCGGAAATCATGAGCTATACTTATATATTGATATTGAAGATCAGGAAAACAGCAGATCAATCAGCAGCTCCCTGAAATATACTGTAAAATATCCGGATGATACGGTTGAACTGGAAATAGGAAAAACCTATACGGTAAAAGCGGATAGTATGAAAAAACAGTCTGTCATCTATAAGATAAAAGGTTCTGAACTGGATAATGAATTATGCAGGATTCAGTATAGTGACAGTAGAAATACAGTGCGTGTGAGTATGGAAGATGGAAGTTATATGCAAAATGTCTGGCCGCAGTATACGGATGGAACAGGAGAGGTATGTTTTATAGCCAGAAAAGACAAAACCTACATAGTGTCAATTGATCACGATGAAGATGTGGATGAGGATATGACCATAAAACTGGCTGGGAAGAATTCTGTGACAAAGATCACTCCGTTACCGGAAGACAAAACAAGCTATTATTACGGTATTCAGGATAGCGGACTTGAGAATATGAAAATACAGCTTACTTATGCAGACGGAAATACAGAGGTCGTGAACGGACAGGACGAAAGGATCTGGCTGTTCGGGCTGGATATGGAAGAAATCTCAGGCCCTGGAACCTATAGTGGTATTTTGTCCTTCGGAAGTATTCGCACACTTTACAGGAGAGAAATCAAGGATCTGTCATCAGAGGAGATAAAGAAGGATCAGGAGGTCAAGCTTACAGGTGAGGATGCCAGAAACTTTAAGTTCGTTCCTGAAAAAACACAGAAATATTACATGCTGATAAATACTTCGTATGACGATACTGATATAAGGTGTATGAATACAGAGGGAGCTCGTCTGGGATACTGGGTCATCAGAGGAAATGCAGAAGACCGTATCCGGGAGCTGGTACTTACAGCCGGAAAAACCTATTACTTTAATATTACATGCAACAATAACGGCGGAAATTTCGTTATCAGTGATCAGAAGCTGTCCAATATTCAGGTTGAGACAGGCAGCACCTATACTTACACAGGAACGGAGATCAGACCGGAAGTTAAGGTAACCTGCGAGAACAGGGAATTAACCGAAGGTAAGGATTATCAGATCAGCTACAGTAATAATATCAATGTGGGAACAGGACAGATTGAGATCAGCCCGGTTCAGGGAGGAATCAGATTTGCCCAAAAGACTGTAAGCTTTGAGATCACTCCACAGTCTCTGGCAGACGAAAAAGTCGAAGTAACCACAATTCCGGATCAGGAATACACAGGTGAAGAACTGGTTCCGGAAATCCAGGTAAGTATTGGAACAAAAACACTGACGCTGGGAACTGACTACAGGGTATCGTACGAAAATAATACAAATCCCGGAACCGCAGAAGTGACAGTGGAAGGCCTGGGAAATTACTGTGGTACAGTTATGAGAACCTTCAAAATTGTAAAAACTCCAAAAGATTTTACAAAGGCAGAAGTATCGGGAATCAAGACTTCCTATGAGTATACCGGAAAGAGTATTACGCCTGTGCCGGTTGTGAAGTATGAGAATAAAACATTAACAGCAGGAACAGATTACAAGGTATCTTATAAAAATAATACAAACCCTGGAACAGCAGAAATAACAGTAGAAGGTATGGGAGATTACCGCGGTACAGTTACGAGAAACTTCAAAATTGTAAAAACTCCGAAAGATTTTACAAAGGCAGCAGTATCGGGAATCAAGAGCTCTTACGATTATACCGGAAAGAATATTAAACCTGTACCGGTTGTGAAGTATGCTAATAAAGTACTTACAGCAGGAAAAGATTATGATGTAGCCTATGTAAATAATACAAAAGTCGGAAAAGCTACAATAACTATTACCGGTAAGGGAGACTACTCCGGTAAGAAGAGTGTTACTTTTACAATTGCCTATAAGCTGGTAAGCAAAATTACCATGAACAGATCAAGTGCAACAGTACTTGCCGGAAACAGTCTGCAGTTAAAGGCGACAGCAACACCTTCAAACGCATACAATAAGACCGTGACATGGAAGAGCAGCAGTAAATATGTAACCGTAGATAAGAACGGAAAGGTGACTGTGAATGCCAAGGCACCTGGAGGAACCGTTGTCACAATTACAGCAACTGCAAATGACAGCAGCAAGAAATCTGCTTCCTGCAAAATCACGGTGCACAACAAGATTACCTACAGTCTTAACGGCGGAACACAGAATAAGAATAATAAAACAAGCTTCTGCAAACAGACGGTAAAACTCTACAATCCGACCAGAAAAGGATATATATTTGGTGGATGGTACACAGATAAGAGTCTGAAAAAGAAGATTACGGCAATCAGCAGCAAGACAACAGCCAATGTAACGCTGTATGCGAAATGGACGAAGGTATCAGCATGCAAGGCTCCTGCCAAAGTAACGCTGAAAAACAGCAAAGCCAAGACAATGACGGCCTCCTGGGATGCAGTATCCGGAGCGAACGGATATGAGTTCAGTTATGCTGAAAATACAAAATTCACAAAAGCTGTGAAGAAGGTACAGACAGGTCGTACGGTAAATATCGCAAATCTTGTAAAAGGAAAGAACTACTATGTACGTGTAAGGGCGTACAGGACGGATTCTACCGGAGCGAAGATTTATGGCAGTTACAGCAAGACTGTGAAGGTCAAAATTGCAAAGTAAAGAACAGATGAATGCAGGATGATCCGACAGGATCTCCTGCGAAAAAAGGCTCGCAGGAAAAGCAGGGAAATGTATAAATTTCCGGCTTTCCGGAGAGCTTTTTTATTTCAAAAAGTTTAACAGAAAACTTACGCTGGTTTGATGCAAAGCTGTTCCAAATCGTATAAAATAAAAAGTATGCAGATTTTGAAAAGTATTGAGAAGGTAAATGGGGATATACAATATGGCAAAGAAAAAATCAGGAAACAGAATTTACAAAAAAAAGAGACAGCCTCAGAGACTGGCAGACATACTTCAGCCGGAAAAGAAAAATCAGCCGGTAAAAAAGACAGAGCCCGAAAAAGAAATCAATGAGAAAACAGGGGCTTCGGTTTCATCAGCGAAAGAAAAAATAAAGGCGATAGACAGTTTTGTGCAGGCTGTGGATTACCGTCTCCGCTGTAAGGCTGCCATAGATATTCTGATGGCTAAATTAAAGATGATCAATGCGGAGCTTTCAGATCAGAAGAAGCGAACCGTGATCAGTCAGACTACCAGCCGGATCAAAAGCGCGGAGAGTATTTATGTCAAGCTTATAAAAAAAGAACTGACACCGGACTTTGAGACAGCAAGGAAAAATCTGAAGGATCTGATTGGAATCCGTGTGGTCTGCCCCTTCGAGGATGAGCTTTATCAGGTAGCGGAGCTTCTGGAAATGCAGAAAGACATCAGAGTCATCCAGATCAAGGATTATATCAAAAATCCAAAGAAAAACGGCTACAAAAGCCTTCATATGATCGTGGAAGTTCCGATTTATTCGGCTGAGGGGGAACAGAAAGAGCTGGTAGAGATCCAGCTGCGGACCATGGCAATGGATTACTGGTCCGTGCTGGAATATGAGCTCTACTACAAAAAAAGAGACGATGCAGAAATCGAAGCCGAGTTGAAGAAATATGCGGAAGAGATCGCAAAGCTTGATTCCAGAATGTTGAAACTGCGAAATAAGATCGAGAAAATGTGATCGTTTTCTCAGCTGCAAAGATGACATTTCTCACAGGCAGACGGTGTTGCCGCACAACCGCCAAGTGCAGTCTCGCGGAGCTCTGCAGGGAGCTTTTTGCCAACTGTGTACATGGTGTCGATCATCTCATCCAGCGGAATAAACTGTGTGATACCCGCAAGGGACATTTCCGCTGCGATCAGTGCGTTGGAAACACCGGCTGCATTACGGTTCTGGCATGGATATTCCACCAGGCCGCCGACAGGGTCGCAGACAAGACCAAGCATGTTCATAAGAACTGTGGAAGCTGCATAGGTGCATTGTAACGGGGTGCCGCCAAGAAGCTCCACAGTAGCAGAAGCAGCCATTGCAGAGGCGATTCCCACCTCAGCCTGGCATCCACCCACAGCACCGGCAACGGTTGCATTTCGCATGGCAAGATAGCCGATGGCACCTGCATTAAAAAGAGCCTGGCGGATTTTTTCATCAGAAAACCCACAGACCTCCTGAAGTGCGAGCAGCAGTCCGGGAACGATTCCTGCACTCCCGGCAGTGGGGGATGCCACGATCAGTCCCATGGAAGCGTTGGTTTCCAGAGTTGCCATGGCGTAAGTGATAGCCTTTCCCAGGACGTCACCGCAGAGACCTTTTCCCTGGCTCTGGAATAAAGAAAGCTTCTGTGCTTCCCCACCGATCAGACCGCCCATGGAACGTACCGGATTCTTTAGCGGGGAAAAAGCGGCGTCTTTCATAATCTCCAGAACACGGTCCATACGCTGATCTACGATTTCTTCCGTAGTTTCGCCGAGGATGATTTCACGGCGGAGCATCGCCTCCGAAATGCGGAGATTCTTTTCTGAGCAGAGAGACAGAAGCTCTTTTGCATTTTTAAAATCCATGATTCAGACCTTCCTTTCTCTACATCTGAACAACCATGACATCATGGATGTTCGGATTCTGGTGAATGCTTTCTACAATATCTTCCGGAAGATGGCCGTCAGATTCTACAATGGTATAGGCAGTAGTTCCTTTGGATTCGCGGAAAAGACGCATAAAAGCAATGTTGATGTTACGCTCGCTTAAGCATCGGGTGATATAGGCCACAACACCTGGAGTATCCTGATGGATAACGATGATGGCACTGTATTCGCCTGTGAAATCCACTTTTACATGATTGATCTCCACGATACGGACTTTGCCGCCGCCAAGGGATTCACCCCGGACAGTCATTTCCTGGCCCTGTTCGTTGACCATATGAATATCTACGGTGTTAGGATGAACATCTGTTTCCATCTCATTTGGGGTAAAGGAAAAGTCGATTTCCCTATCCGTTGCAATATCAAAAGAGTTACGGATACGCATATCGTCTGTGGAAAATCCCATGATCCCGCCAAGAAGGGCACGGTCAGTACCGTGTCCCTTGTATGTTCTGGCGAAAGAACCATAGAGAGTAAATTCCACTTTTTTAAGAGGGGGCGTGATCATTTTCTGGGCAAGAAAAGCGATCCGCGCCGCACCTGCGGTATGAGAACTGGAAGGACCGATCATATTCGGTCCCATAACGTCAAATACACTGATAAAAGACATTTTGTTTAATTCTCCTGTGGTGTTTTTGCAATAAATTTCTTATAGATAGTGTCAACAATCACACCGATCGCATTATCACCGGATACGTTGCAGGCTGTTCCGAAGGAGTCCTGAGTGATGTAAAGCGCAACCATGATAGCGCAGATCGCACCGTTCGGGTCACCGGCTTCTTTACCGAATACCATGTACAGGAACGGTAAGGCAGTCATAATGGAACCACCCGGAGCACCTGGGGATGCAACCATGGCAATACCCAGAGTCATGATAAACGGGACAACAGTTCCAAGGCTGATCGGCAGCTGGTTCATAAGACAGACTGCGGTTGCACAGGCTGTGATCGTGATCATGGAACCAGCCATGTGGATGTTGGCACAGAGCGGAACTACGAAGTTACGGATCTGTTCACATACTCCGTCTTTTTTTGCACATTCCAGATTGACAGGAATCGTGGCAGCGGAGGACTGGGTTCCAAGTGCTGTTGTGTATCCCGGGATCTGATTGCGGATCAGGGCAAGCGGATTCTTCTTGCTGACAGTTCCTGCAATGATGAACTGAATGGTAATGCAGATCAGATGCATGGCAATGACAACAAGGAATACTTTCCAGAGGATGCTTAAGATCGCAAAGGTTTTTCCGGAAATAGTCATATCTGTGAAGGTTCCGCAGATATAGAGCGGAAGCAGCGGGATGATGATCGTATGAAGTACTTTGTCAATGATCTTTGAAAAATCATTCATTCCATTGTACAGGCTGTTTCCAAGCTCTTTTCCACGCATGGAAGAAAGGCACAGACCCATGATAAATGCAAGTGCAACTGCGGAAAGGGTATCCATGACCGGTTCCAGGGTGATAGAGAAGAATGGAGTCAGGGAAGCGTCAGCAGTAGCTGCGATCTGATCCAGTGCACCTTCACTCATAAAGTGAGGAAAAAGGTTTGAGGATACCAGGTAAGAAGCAGAGCCTGCGATCAGGGTAGAACCATAAGCAAGGGCTACCGTGATCAGGAGAAGCTTACCTGCACCCTGTGACAGATCTGCAATTCCCATGGTTACATAGGCAAGGATCATCAGCGGGATGACAAATTTTAAAAAGGTACTGAAAAATCCGGAAAGGGTTACAACAAAACGACAGAAGCCCTCCGGGAGAAACTGACCGAACAGGATACCAACGATAATGGCAATGATCAGTTTCGGTACAAGTCCGATCTTGATTTTTTTCTTTTCCATTTGGATTCTTTCCTCCTGAGTATGAAGTTATACTGTCTTTGTATGAAAGACAGTTGCTTTATTAAATTTGCACAAAAAGTCGATTGACGTCATCGTGGTTGTATTGTAACATTGACATAAGAATAAGGCAAATTCATAGATTTCATTATTATATTGAAAAATTTTCATAGGAAAGAGGAATGAGTATGGAAATCCGTCAGCTGGAGACATTTGTGCAGGTAGCACAGCTTCAGAGCTTTTCCAGGGCAGCAGAAGTTCTGGGATATTCCCAGTCGGCGATCACAGTGCAGATTCGTCTTCTGGAAAATGAGCTGGAAACCAGACTTTTTGACAGAACCGGAAAGAGAGTAGTGCTGACTCCTTCTGGAAAAGAATTTCTGGAGCATGCGAACCGGATCCTGTACGATGTAAACCGGGCAAAAAAATCAATGAATGATGATGCAGAGCTTAAAAACCCGCTGCATATCGGAACGATCGAATCTCTCTGCACGGCGAAGCTTCCTTCGATTCTCAGTAAATTCCGGGAACTTCATCCAAAAGTCAGCCTCCAGGTGACGATCGATACTCCGGAGCAGCTGATCAGGATGATGGAGCATAACGGGCTGGATCTTATTTATATCTTGGATACGCCAAGATGGGACCAGAACTGGATAAAAGTGATGGAGAAAGCAGAACCTGTGGTATTTGTGGCATCCGCGGATTCAGGGTTTGCCGGAAAAATCCTGAAGCTTGATGATATTCTTAAGGAACCGTTTTTTCTCACAGAGAAGAACGCCAATTACAGGCAGGCACTGGATCAACAGCTGGCACTCAGGCGTCAGGCACTTTCACCGGTACTGGAGATCAGCGATACTGCTTTTATCATACGCATGCTGGAAAAAAATCACGGACTTTCGTTTCTTCCGTATCTTGCTGTGGAGCGTGATATCCGTAAGAAACGGATCGCGCTTCTTAATGTGGAGGATGTGGAGATCTCCATGTACCGGCAGATCTTTTATCATAAGAATAAATTCAGAACAAGGGAAATGGAAGAGTTTATCAGACTTGCGGCAGAGTGATCTGCCGCTTTTTTGACGGAGGTCTGAGAAAGTAAAAGTTGTAAAAAAACAAAAAATATGGCACTATAAAGAAAAAACGAGGAGTGATCAACATGGATTTTACAGAAGAAGCAAAGCAGCTTGGATTTTCCGATGCAGCAGTTATGGATACCAATAAGCTGGTATTTATGCCGGAGTACCGTGTTTTCTGTGAGGAAAATGCCTGTGGCAATTATGATAAGAATCCGGCCTGTCCACCGGAGAGCGGAACGGTGGAGGAGATGAAGGAACGTGCCCTTAAATATGAAAAAACTCTGGTACTTCAGACAACCCAGGATGGATTTATGGACTATAAAAAAGCGAAGCTTTTTCACAATAAGCTTACCGAGCAGCTGGCAGAAAAGATGAAAGAAGCAGGAAAAATAGATCTGCTCATTATGAGTGCAGGTCCTTACAAGCACAATTCCTGCATGTCGGCCTACTGTGTCAATGCACAGAAGATGGCAGACGAGGTAAATATGCTCTGCTGGACAGATGACGGAAAGATCCGATATTTTTCACAGATTCTCTTTCATGAATAATCTGGTTGATTTTGTATACTTTTTTGCGTTAAAGAACTGGACATATTGCCTAAATTGGGTTAAAATTTAATCTATATGTATGTCAAAACGTATAAAAGTTCCGGAGGTGGACTGGAAGATGAAGAAAAAGATGAGGATCGAAAAAGTAAGCACCTGGGGGATGGTGATTGCTTTTGTCCTCACGTTTGTATTTCTTGGAATCGCAGTATGGAGCTGGGGAGAGTTCATGCAATAGAATATAAAGCCATGCGTCTTGTTGTAGGAACTACCGGATTTGCGAAGGAAGCCTGGCCGGAGAAAGTACAGAAGGTGACTCTGACGCAGCAGGAAGAGGATCTTTCTGTCAACGGAAAACTTCGGACAGCGCAGCAGCTTGTAAGTAACAACCGCTATCAGGCATACAAAGAAAGAATTGTTTCAAAATGCACAGAATGCAAGGATGCACTTGCGGAGAACACACGGAACGTACAGGGAAAATCCATCCATATTTCCAAGGAGATCGTAAAGAAGCTGGAAGTCTGTATGTCGATTCTGGTGATCCTGGTCATTGCAATAAGCATTATGATCCGGCGGCTGATCGTTCAGCCATTACTCAGCTATAACCAGAGTATCAAGAACGGAGAGATCTTTGGATGATCTTCCGGCAGTGTCCTTAAGCGTGAGAACTGCATTTGCAGACCGTGAGAATCCGGGAGAAAGCATTTTCAAGGATGCAGATAAAGCCCTCTATTATGTAAAAGAGCATGGAAGGAACGGATGCAGCTTCTACTAAAAATGTGATAGTAAGGAAGACAGAGGAATAAAAAAATGGGTTTGTTAGATGGACACGATATGGAAGAAATTCTGTTGGAGTCCAAAATGGGCTTCTGGAAAATTGAATTTGCCGAAGGGGAAGAGCCGTGTTTTTATGCAGATCATGTAACAGATGAGCTGCTGGGAATTTCACCGGAAATGACTCCCGAGGAACGTTTTCGCTTTCACAGAAAGCATATCCACGAAGATGATATGGAAATGTTCATGGAATACTCGGGTAAGCTTTTGGTGGAGCGTGCAGAAATAGTTTATCGTTATGTACATCCGATCAGTGGAGAGATGTATGTGCGCTGCAGCGGCAAAAAAGACAATACAGTAAAAGATCGTATCTGTATTGTAGGATTTCACCAGGATATTTCCGAAACAATCCGTGTGGAAAAAGGGAAACTTGCAGAGCAGCGTCTTGCAGAGCAGAACTATACTCTGCGTAAGGAACATATGATCCAGAAAGGATACTATAAGGATCTGCTGGATGTACAGAACTGCGGACTGATGGCCTATACACTTCCGGAACATAAGCTGATTCATATGAATGCAGAGGCATTGCGGATTTATGGTTTTCAGAGTCTGGAAGAGGTACAGCGCAATTTAGGTCCTATATTAAAAAGTGTTTATTACCCGGATCCGGAAACTGCGCTGAAGCTGAGAGCACTTCGAAGTATAGATGACACTGTGGAATATGAATGTGTCATCAATAAAGGAACTCCAAAGGAGTGCCATGCAATGGCGAAGACAGGAATATTTCAGACACCGGACGGAGAACGGGCTGTTGTCACTACGTTTCTGGATGTGTCACAGATGATCATGCTGAAAACTGCTCTGAAGCAGGCAGAAGAGGGAAGCAGGGCGAAAACGTCTTTTTTATTTAATATGTCGCACGATCTGCGTACACCGATGAATGCGATCATCGGATTTGCGGAATTGATGAAGAGACACTGGCATGAAAGAACACTGGCAGAGAATTATCTGTATAAGCTGGAGGAGGCGAGCAGTTATCTTCTGGAGATCATCAACAATGTGCTTGAGACCGCACGAATCGAAAGCGGCAAGGAGACCTTAAAAGAAGAATCGAACAGTCTTGAAAAGCTTTATGAAGATCTGAAGATCATTACAGAAGGTACCATGCAGGAGAAACATCTTACTTTCTCTGAAGATATTCATATCCGTCATGACTGTGTAATCTGTGATTCACTGAAGCTTCGGGAAATCTTTGTGAATATACTGGGAAATTCAGTGAAATATACACCTCAGTATGGACAGATCCGTATGACGGTGACGGAGCTTGAATCAGAGAAAGAAAATTATGCTACATACCAGACTGTGATCCAGGATTCCGGAATCGGAATGAGCCAGGAATATCTGAGACATATTTTTGAGCCATTTTCAAGAGAAAAGAATTCATCGGAATCAGGAGTGATCGGTACCGGACTGGGGCTTTCCATCGTCAGATCACTGGTAGAGATGATGGGCGGAAAGATTTCTGTGGAGAGTGAAGAAGGAAATGGCACGAAGTTTACAGTGGTGATGTCCCATCCGATTTCAGAGGAACAGAAGAATTCAGCCCCTTCAGATAAAGAAAATCGGAAGAAAGAGAAAGTCAGTGTGAAGAAGCTGGAAGGCAAGAGAATCCTGATCGCAGAGGATAATGCGCTGAATGCCGAGATCATACTGACGATCCTTGGTGATTATAAGATCCGCGCAGAGCTTGTACAGGATGGACAACGGGCGGTTGATATCATAAAGAAAATGCCGGCAGATTATTACGATATGATACTGATGGATATCCAGATGCCGCATATGGATGGATATGAGGCCACCAGAGCAATCCGTTCACTGAAAGGACGAAGATCAGAGATTCCGATCGTGGCAATGACAGCTAATGCTTTTGAGGAAGACAGAAGAGCAGCTTTTGAAGCCGGAATGAATGGTCACATTGCGAAACCGATCGAGATCAGGGGACTTCTGAAAACAATAGCAGAAATTTTAAAATTACTATAACAGTTTTTTTAAATATATAGAAACATCAGACAGGAGGAAGACAGAAATGGAAAAATCAACCGTTTATTTTACAGATTTTCGCTGCCCGGTAGGAACCAGCCAGCTTGACAAGCTGAAAAAGCTCTGTGTGGCAGCCGGAATCAGGGATATTGATATGGACGGCAAATTCGTAGCAATCAAAATGCACTTTGGAGAGCTTGGAAATATGGCATTTCTTCGCCCGAATTATGCGAAGGTTGTGGCAGATATCTGTAAGGAACAGGGCGGACTGCCGTTCCTGACAGACTGTAACACCCTCTATCCGGGAAGCAGAAAGAATGCACTGGAGCATCTGGACTGTGCGAACCTCAATGGTTTCAACACCATAACAACGGGATGCCAGATCATCATTGGTGATGGATTACGCGGAACGGATGAGGTGGAAGTTCCGGTTGTAAACGGAGAATACTGTAAGACTGCAAAGATCGGTCATGCGATCATGGATGCGGATATTTTTATCAGTCTCAGCCATTTCAAAGGTCATGAGACAACCGGTTTCGGCGGTGCTCTGAAGAATATCGGAATGGGATGTGGAAGCCGTGCCGGAAAGATGCAGCAACATGCCAGCGGCAAACCGGCTATCAACGAAGAAGTCTGTCGTGGCTGCCGCCGCTGTGCAAAAGAATGCGGAAGTGATGCGATCACCTATGTGAACAAAAAAGCAGTCATCGATTATGACAAATGCAAGGGCTGCGGCCGCTGTATCGGGGCCTGCGGTTTTGATGCCGTATACAATCCAAACAACAGTGCCAATGAGGAGCTTGACCGTAAAATGGCAGAGTACGCGCAGGCTGTCTGTCATGGCCGTCCGCATTTCCACATTGCGCTTGTGCAGGATATCAGCCCGAACTGTGACTGCCACGGTGAGAATGATGCGCCGATCCTTCCGGATATCGGAATGTTCGCAAGCTTTGACCCGGTTGCACTGGATCAGGCCTGTGCAGATGCCTGCCTGAAGGCAACACCGATCGCAAACAGCCAGCTTGGCGAGCATCTGGCAGAGCCTGGATGGCATTGCCACCATGACCACTTCAAGGATTCCAACCCGAATATCGAGTGGAAAGCAACACTGGACCAGGCAGAGAAGATCGGTCTTGGAACACGTGCATATGAACTGAAAACTATCAAATAAAGATCTGTACGGAGATCTTTGTAAGATATTCCTCCTGTGAGGCAGCAGCCAGTTCATCAATCACAGCTTCTTTGTAAGAATACTGTCCGGTCCGGAACCCATGTTCATCGATCCACTGGAACAGTCTGCGATAGGTGGCCTCGGAATCGTAGTAATTTCCTTTCAGGTAGGCGACAGCGTAGGTTCCGGCCGGCTTAATATGAAAAGGAATCCCATCCGGATGGTCGATCACTTTTGTGAAAAAATATGCGTAGGTATCCAGATGCTCCTGGCGTAATTCATTTACATCCAGCATGGCACCGTACGGATGCCCGGCATTCAGGTTATGCTTATTGCAGTAGCCGATATGGCTGCAGAGCGTGTGGATGATCGCTTCATGGTCGCTGGTGTTAAGCGGATCACTGAGAATCAGGTATTCCTGTGGGCTGTATTCCTGAAAAATATGTCCGCTGCAGTTTTCGGACTCAAAAAACAGTTCAGAATTATCGGAGGTTACTGCTTCCTTCTGGGCTTCCAGCTCTTCCTGAAGAGAAACCAGAGAGAGCTTTGTCTCGATTACCTGACGGATCTTCCGTATCCGTTCTTCTTCTTTTAAAACTTCTTCCCGTTGTTCGAGAAGGAGTTTTTTTAATGCCTGTGGATTCCGGTGGTTCAGGAAGGCACCGATTTCTTTCAGAGGCATCCCCAGTCTGCTTAAACAGGAAATCGTAAAAAAAACATCAAACTGATTTTCACTGTAATAGCGGTAGCTGCGGTCATCAGTGTAAGCAGGCTTGAAAAGCCCGATCTCATCATAATGGATCAGTGTTCGTTTATTTGTTCCGCAAAGTTTTGCAAAATCCCCGGTTTTTATGCACGGATTATTAAATTTTTGCATAAATATACAAGACCTCCTTGGCTATAACGTTACGGTATACTTTGTTATATAGCTGTTTCAGGAAAACAGCAACGGACAAGGTAAAAAATTTACAGTCCGTTTAGAAATTTATAAAAAAGAAGGAGAAACTTATGCCAAAATTAAGTGACCGTGTGAATACATTTACAGACTCCGTTATCCGCCGTATGACAAGAATCAGCGATGAGTATGGAGCAATCAATCTGTCTCAGGGATTTCCTGACTTCGATCCGCCAAAAGCGATCATTGTCTGCAATCCGTCCAATCTCTTCTCGCATTATATACAAAGAAAAGAGCGCATTTCTTAAATGGCCTGGACGAGATCGGACTGAAGCACAATGTGCCACAGGGAACCTACTTCGTTATGATCGATATTCAGGAATTTCTGGATCTTCCGCAGTTTGCAGGATATACAGATTTTGAGTTCTGCGAGTGGATGATCAAAAACATCGGAGTGGCAGCAGTACCGGGCTCCAGCTTCTTCCGTGAAGATGTGAACAACCTGATCCGTCTACATTTTGCACGTGAGGAGAAAACAATCGATGAGGCACTTGTCCGCCTGAAGAAGATGAAGGAGCAGCGTTTATCCCTGCATTGCTTGCAGTTACACTTACCTCTGTAAAGACCAGGTTTGTGATCGGTGTTCTTTCTCTGGTGCAGATCATTTATCTGACTGAGGTCGGAACTATTATCATCAAGAGTGAGATTCCGCTGAATTTCTGGAAGCTTCTGGTGATCTTCCTTGAGAGAACCATTATTGCGATTTCGCTGATCGTGTTATTTGCGAACATGCTTGGATTATAAAAGATAAACGTACAGGGCGAAGAGTTTTTGGTAAACTTTTCGCTCTTGTTTTATATCTGAACGGGTCTGGTCTGCCTGTATGTTTCGTTGTATAATGATAAAAGATTGCAGCCTTTGAATTTATTGGATCGCTATAGATAGGAAACTGTGTAAAGCAGGCAGAGTGTGATATTTTGTTGAAATGGATAAAGGATGATAACTTATGGATTTTCGAATATTACGATATTTTTTAACAGTAGCAAAAGAACAGAGTTTTACAAAAGCGGCAGAACAGCTGCATATCACACAGCCTACGCTTTCCAGGCAGCTTGCAGGGCTTGAGGAAGAGCTGGGAGTGCAGCTTCTGGTGCGTTCCGGAAGAAACATCACGCTGACAGAACAGGGACTTCTTTTTAAAAGAAGGGCACTGGAGCTTCTTGATCTGGAAGAACGTACCAGGGAGGAATTAAGAGGTGCTGAAGAACTGATGGAAGGGAAGATCACGGTTGGCTGTGGGGAATTTGTGGCAGTGGAGATTCTGGCAGAGCTTTGTAAGAAATACCGGGAAAAATATCCGCTGGTTCAGATCGCTGTGCACACAGCTACAGCGGATATCACCTATGAGATGATGAATAAAGGACTTGTGGATATCGGACTTTTTATGGAACCTGTGAATACGGAGGATATGGAATATATACGTATTCAGGACAGCGATCACTGGGTGGTAAGCATGCGCCCGGATGATCCCCTTGCAGAAAAAGAATTCATAGAGAAAAAAGATCTCCTGGATAAACCGCTGATCCTGCCGGAACGAACCGGGGTCCAGAGTGAGCTGGCCAACTGGTTCGGAAAAGATTTCAACCGGCTTCAGATCGCCTACACCAGTAATCTTGGCACGAACGCCGGTGTTCTGGCCTCAAAAGGCGCAGGTTATCCGATTTCCGTTGAAGGCGCCGGACGATACTGGAAGGAAGAATATATTGTACAGAAAAGACTGTATCCGGAGATCACCGCAAATACAGTCATAGCCTGGAGAAGAAACATTCCCAATTCTCCTGTGGTGGAGCGTTTTATTGAAGAAATCAAGGACTTTGGGGCGTGGAAGAAAAACTGAACAGGAAACTGCGATTTACAGAAAAATGGTTTCATGGTATCATGGTTTCAGAAAGAAACGTGTACTGTGAAATCATTTTTTGCAATAAGGGGTGAAATGGAATGGGAAGCTATCTGAATCCGGGCAGCGGATTATTTAAAGCCTGTCTGCGCTCCAGAATCTATGTAGATAAAAGCGGATTGATCGCAAAAACAAATGAAGTGCTTGGAACGGAGCAGAGATTTGTCTGTGTAAGCAGACCGCGTCGTTTTGGAAAATCCATGGCAGCAAATATGCTGGCTGCATATTACGGAAGAGGTGAAGACTGTACAGAAATATTTGACAGGCTTAAGATTCATTCAGATAAAAGTTTCCGGGAACATTTAAACCAGTATGATGTGATACGGATCAATATGCAGGAGTTTTTAAGCGCAGCCGGAAATATGGATGAAATGCTGAGACTTCTTCAGAAACGACTTCTTCGGGAATTAAGAATGAATTATCCGGAGTGTATTGACAGTGATTATCTGGTTTTTGCGATGAAAGATGTTTTTTCATATACCAGACATCCTTTTGTGATTCTGATTGATGAATGGGACTGTATATTCAGAGAGTTTAAGCAGGATATGGATGCACAGAAAAAATATCTGGATTTTCTACGTGCGTGGCTGAAAGATCAGGAATATGTAGCATTGGCATATATGACGGGAATACTTCCGGTTAAAAAATATGGTTCTCATTCCGCTTTAAATATGTTTACGGAATATTCCATGATAAATCCCAGAGAAATGGCAGAATTTTTCGGGTTCACAGAAGATGAAGTGAAGGATCTTTGCACTCAGTATAAACGGAATTTTCAGGAAGCACAGGCATGGTATGATGGATATGAGCTGGTTGCAGTGGAGAACGAAAAGAAAAAAACATATTTTATGTACAGTCCGAAATCAGTAGTGGATGCCATGTTAAGTGGTGTGTTTGATAATTACTGGAATCAGACAGAAACTTATGAGGCACTGAAAATTTATATCCGGATGAACTATGATGGCCTTAAAGATGCGGTGGTAAGGATGCTGGCCGGAGACAGAATACAGATTAATACTGGAACTTTTTCTAATGATATGACGACATTTCAGGGGATGGATGATGTTCTGACGCTGCTGGTACATCTTGGCTATCTCAGTTATCACTGGCCGGATAAAACCGTAATGATTCCTAATAAAGAAGTCGCGCAGGAATATATCAATGCAATCAGCACAATGGACTGGAAAGAAGTAATCCGGTCAGTGGAAGCTTCCAGAAAACTTCTTCAGGCATTGTGGAACCAGGATAGTGTGGCAGTAGCGAAAGGAATTGATCAGGCACACAGAGAGATTTCAGTTCTGAAATATAATGATGAGAACTCTTTGAGCTGTACCATCAATCTGGCGTTTTATTTTGCGAGAGAGTATTACACGATCATTCGGGAGATGCCGACAGGAAAAGGATTTGCGGATGTTTGCTTTATTCCGAGAAAATTATATGCAGATAAACCGGCAGCAGTGATTGAACTGAAGTGGGATAAAAGTGCCAGAGGAGCCATTTCTCAGATCAGGGAAAATAAATATGCAGATGCTCTTAAGGACTATCATGGAAATCTTTTGCTTGCAGGAATAAATTATGATAAAAAAACGAAGCAGCATACATGTGTGATTGAAAAATATTATAAAGAATAATAGATGACAAATGCCTTTAAGGCATAAAAGAGAATTTAAACTAAGTATTAGACATAAACAATACAAAGAACTAAAATAGATGTATAAGACAACGACACAAAAAAACAGCGTCGGTCCTATACATCTTTTTTAGTCAGGAGGATAAATCTATGTCAAAAAAATTAGTAGCATTTTTCAGCGCAGGAGGAAATACAAAAAAAATCGCAGAGATGATCGCTGAGGAGGGAAACTGCGATCTTCATGAGATCACTCCGAAGGTAGCCTATACAAAGGCTGATCTGAACTGGATGGATAAGAAGTCCAGAAGCAGTGTGGAGATGAATGACAAGAAATTCAGACCTGAGATCACAGGGGAGGATATCGACATCAGCGCATATGATGAGATCATCCTGGGATTCCCAATCTGGTGGTATGTGGCACCGACTATCGTAAATACATTCCTAGAAGCACATGATTTCGCGGGCAAGAAGATCGTACTTTTTGCAACTTCAGGCGGAAGCGGATTCGGAAACACAGTAAGAGAGCTTGAGCCGTCAGCTCCGGGAGCAGAGATTGTTGAGGGAAAACTTCTCAACAGAGCCGGAAGATCGGAGATCAGTGCATGGGTAAAATCTCTGTAAGAAAACAGAACGTGAAGGCAATATTGCAGTGAAACATTCGTAATACTGATATGTGGAGGAATACAGAAATGAAAAAAATTATACAGACAGCAGGAAGAAATGCTCTGGGCGAATTTGCACCGGAGTTCGCACATTATAATGATGATGTACTGTTCGGAGAGAACTGGAACAATCAGGACATTGATGTGAAGACAAGAAGCATCATCACAGTAGTAGCCCTTATGTCCCAGGGAATCACAGATTCTTCTCTGAAATTCCATTTACAGAATGCCAAGGATCATGGCGTAACACAGAAAGAGATCGCTGCCATCATCACACATGTGGGATTTTATGCAGGCTGGCCTAAGGCATGGGCTGTATTCAATCTTGCAAAAGAAGTATGGCAGACAGCAGAGGGCGATCTTCCATATGAAGATGAGGAGATGAGAGCACATGCGAAATCCATGGTATTCCCGATTGGCGCACCGAATGACGGATTCGCACAGTATTTCAGCGGCAAGAGCTTTCTTGCACCGGTATCCACAAGCCAGGTTGGCATCTTCAATGTAACCTTTGAGCCGGGCTGCCGTAAACTGGATTATGTAGCATAAGAGTGTATAGCGTGTCTGTAGTCTGATTTTTGCCATAAATAAGTACAGGATACACAGAGAATAGAAAAGAATGTGTATTCAGTTAAATAAGAAATAGATAGCTGGTATGAGAGAACAAGGAGTCTTTCATACCAGTTTTTTTGTGGGAAAAGGGATAGGTTGCACAGAATCTGCCAGGAGATTTCAGTAGGTTTGGTGAATAGCTTTCTCCCAGAAGTGTGGTATAGTCTTGTGCTTGGAACAGGAAAACTACACAGAAGGGAGACACCGATATGACAGCACAGCCAGATATCATCTGGAATGAGCAATGCTTGGGGATACGGATAGGAGAACAGGTTTGCACCTATCTGAAAAAGCATGATGCGGAATACCAGAGACTGCAAAATAAAATACTGGAACTTACAGAGAGGTATCCAGTAATAGAAACATTTATGGAGTCGAATCAGGCAATCAGTCTAACGACAGAAGAGCATAAGGCAGTGCATCAATATTTCCGACTGGAAAGCGAAAAGGAAATGATAGAAGAACAGTACCATTTTTATATGGGACAGGCTCAAATGATCTCCTATGGAGCAATGCTTGGAAAAATTAAAAAAGCAATATTGGGAAATGATGACGGTGACACAAAGAAACTGCTGGAGTTGCTGCTGGATACCTGGATTGATGAGGTTGAAGATCAGCTGAAAGAAAATACAGTGTACCAGGGAATGCTTGAAAAAATATCGAAATATGAAGAACAGGTTCAGACAATGGGATTATCAAAAGAAAAGCGAAAAACAATAGACAAATACGTTACTGAAGTTAGTGAGAGATGGATATTATATGCGGAATCTTTATATCAGGCTGGCATGCAGAAAATTCTGGAACTATTAAATTTGTAAAAAAGGGACGGATAAAATGGGGAAGCACGAAAGGAACTTCCCCATTTGTCACTTCTATTCATCTTTGCCATCAATGAGAAATATGTATGAAACCTGAAAGATTTCAGCAATGGCTTTTAATTCAAGATCAGTGACATAACGCTTGTTTGTTTCGATTCTGGTGATTACATTTTTATCCATATCGTAACCAGCTAACTGGAGTTTATAGGCAAGATCACGCTGAGACATATTGTGGGTCTTGCGAAGTTCAATCAATCGCTGGCTAATCAGATTCTTCTCACCAGACTGTGTCCTTGGCTTTGGCATCTTAAATCTCTTCCTCTCTGGTAAAAAGATGGTTTGTCTCACTTTTTGCACCATCTGTATTGATTTTAACGATTGGACAAGGTAGAATCGGTTGTAAAAATGAGACAAAGACAGAAGAGAAGGGAGAAATGTATGGAGCAGGCAAAGATAGAGCAGCTTGCATTTTTATATTTATGTAGCGAGCATGATAAAAGGTTATTACTCAAGAAAGAAAAAATGCAGTTAGCTGATTTTGACAGGCTGACCTATCTGATTTATCATCTTGGTTTTAAGGAATATCATACAAAAGTCTGGATGGAATTTACAGGAGATTTCAAAAAAGAATGGGAATGTTTGAATGCACTCCGGGAAACAGGTGGGAGTGTTGGAAATATAGGCAGTACAAAATCAGAAATCAGACTTCATGAAATATGGATTCAAGATTTTTGCAAAAATGTGTCAACAGAAGTCCGAAGATGGATTCAAGATCTAGATTATAAATAAAAAATATACAGTAGAGCATTTTTATGGTATTATTGTCAATAGAAATGAGTTTGTAAAGTAGATTAACAAGTGAAATTGAAAAGGATTACTCCCAGTAGATTTAATAGTTAATTTAGCAACGGTTCTAGTAGATATTGTGCCTGCGTTCCTTAGAAAATTTATATATAAGTTCAGAGGACGCAGTATTTAAAAAATCAGGAGTGGAATAATGAATCTTTTATCGAAACTTAGTTCTAGTGCAAAAGCCAAAACAATAGAGCCTAGAGAAATTTTTATGACATTACCTTCAAAAGCACCAGGTTATGGATATCCTAGAGATGTTCAAAGCGAAGTATGGAAAAAGTGGTTTGATATAAGAAATGAGAAAAATGTAATTTTAAAAATGAATACTGGTAGCGGTAAAACAGTAGTTGGGTTGATTATGCTTCAGAGCTGCTTAAATGAAGAAAAAGGACCAGCTATATATGTTGTGCCTGATAATTATTTGGTTAAGCAGGTTATTGATGAGGCTAAGAGATTGGGAATTTCTGCAACGGAAGATAAAGATGATTATAGCTATTCAAATTCAAAAGCAATTCTTGTTACTTCTATTCAGACTATTGTAAATGGTTATAGTTATTTCGGGATGAGAGAAGGTGGCAATTACCCTATAGGAAGTATTATTATTGATGATGTACATGCGTGTATGGATAAAATCATTAGTCAGTTTATGATAAAAATTGATGCTGAATCAGATGCCTATAAGGAATTAATTGCTATATTTAGTTCTTCGTTAAAAGACTACAATCCAAAAAACTATATTGACATTGTTGAAATGAAAGATTGTCGAAAAAAAATGCTTGTGCCTTATTGGGAATGGCAGAGACAGCAAGATAACATTTATAGAATATTAACGAAATATGATAATAGTAAGAATTCTGCAATATATTTTGGGTTGCCGTTGATAGAGCGAAGCTTGGAAACAAGTGATTGTATAATTACTGCTTCTGCAATTGAAATATCACCTAAGGGAATTGATTTAGATAAGATATCGAGTCTTGAAGAAGCAAGTAGACGCATATATATGAGTGCAACATTAGCTGATGACAGTGTGTTTGTTTCTGCGTTAGGATTAAATACAGAAGATATGAAGAACATTATTACGCCAGAGAATGCTAATGATATTGGCGATAGACTCATTATTTTTCCAAAGTACGTAAATAGTGATATATCAGAAATTGAGATAAAGGAAAAAATTGAGAAAATAGCTGAAAAGTATAATGTTGTAATACTTGTCCCTTCTTTTTCCAGAGCAAAATTTTGGGATGAACGTGGAATACGAACAGCGACAAAAGATAACATAGATAAAATAGTTGCAGCATTAAAAAGCGGTAAACATGTAGGAAAAATAATTTTTGTTAATAGATATGACGGAATTGATTTGCCGGGTGATGCTTGTAGAATGTTGGTTATTGACGGGCTTCCTCCTTTAAATAGCATTAAGGATAGATATATTCAAAGTGTAGCTCCTCAGAGCACTGTTTTATTAAGGGAACAAGTCCAAAGAATTGAGCAAGGCATGGGGCGTGGAATTCGTTCTAATGACGATGAGTGTTGTATTGTTCTTATGGGTGATGAGCTTACAGATGTGTTATCACGAAATAGAGGAATAGATTATTTTAGTGTAGCGACAAGATGCCAATATGATCTTTCAAAACAATTATGGGATTTATTGGTTAGTGAAACTGGTTCAAAGCCAACAATTGATCAAATATTTGAACTTGCAAATTATTCATTAGAGAAAAATGCAGAATGGGTTGCAACCTGTAAGGAAAATTTGGCTGCTGTCAAATACTCAAATGAGGCAAAGGTAGATGAAAAAATAGTTGCTCAGAGAAAAGCTTTTGAAAATGCTATAAATATGCAGTGGTCTGATGCTGCAAATACTATTAAGAGTGTTAAAGATAAAGAGAAAGACAAAAAAACTAAGGGATATTTATACCAGATTCAGGCTGAATATACCAATAAAATAGATCCGGCACTTTCTCAAGAAGTGCTAAAAGCGGGCAAAAAATTAAATGCAGCTATTCTGTCGCCTATTGCGGGAATACAATATCAAAGAACAATTAATACAATTCCGCAGGCACAAGCCATCAGTACAAATCTAGATGCTGAAAAACTTGGGTTAAATGAACTGTTAGTATATGTAGATGGAATTTTGGCAAATTTATGTATGGGAAGCGAATACGAAAAGTTTGAGGAGGCATTAAGTCAAATAGGAACAATTCTTGGCTTTGTATGTTCAAGACCTGATAAAGAAACAGGAGGATACGGACCTGATAATTTGTGGGCAATTGACACTGGCAAATATTTGGTTATTGAATGTAAAACAGAGGCCACTACTCAAACAATAAAGAAAGATTATTGTAATCAATTATCGGGATCAGTTAATTGGTTTAAGGAGAATTATGTATACCCAAATGAATGTGTACCAATAATGATTCATCCATCTAAAGTTGTTGATGAGGTTGCATCTCCTGATGAAAATATGAGAGTGATGACCGAGAAAGAACTAACATGTTTTAGAAAAAATCTTCGAGATTTCTATAGTACTCTTTGCCAGAACGGAAATCTTAGTGATGTAAATAAAATTAATGAATTGCTGCGTATATATAAACTTAGAAAAGATGATATTGTCAATAGGTATACAGTTAAGTTTGAACGGAAGGATTAAAAGGACAAATTATAAAAATAAACAGCAATGGAATTAGTGCAAAGTTATATTATTTTACAGCACTGATTGACAAATAAAAAATGATGGAATACAGCTATGTGTGTTTATTTGCAAATATACATAGCGGTATTTTTTATTACGGGCAGGGCTCTTCGGGGTTCTGCCCTTTTTCTCTTTTTCCAGACCAAAAGACCACCTGCTGGAAAAGAACAAGAAAAACCAGAAAGGATGTGGTGACTTATCATTATAGGAATTGACCATGGATATTATGCCATAAAAACTCCCCATGTATGTTTCCCGACCGGACTGACCGGATACGATTACGAGCCGTATACCATGCAGAATGTCCTGCAGTACAATGGGAAATTTTATGTGTGTGGAACCGGGCGGCAGACGCTGGTGAGAAGTAAGACTTCCAATGACAATTATTATCTTTTGACAATGGCAGCCATTGCCCAGGAAATCCGCTATCGCCGGGGAGAGCGGAAAACAGATGTAGTTCTGGCAGCCGGTCTTCCACTGGCAAGTTTTGGCAGGGAGAAAAAAGGCTTCCGGGAATATCTGTTTCGGAAAGAGCAGCCTCTGCGTTTCCGGTACGAGGATGAGAGCTATGAGATCCGGATTCAGGATGTAAAACTGTTCCCACAGGGATACTCAGCCCTGGCTCTCCACCCGGAATGTGTTCGGGACGAGCCTTCTGTTCTTCTCGCAGATATCGGTGGCTGGACCGTAGACCTGATGCGGCTGGACAACAGTGTTCCAAATGCCGCTACCTGCCGCAGCCTGGAACTTGGTGTGATCCGGTGTGTGGATGAGATCACCGAGCAGGTACGCAGAAATACCGGACTGTCTGTAACGGATATTCAGATCGAACGTGTTCTGAACGGCCAGAGCTGCAGCATGGACCCGGCCGCAAAAGAAATCATTGTCCGGCAGGGAAGGCTCTACACGGAGAAAATACTGTCTGCAATTATGGAAGCCGGGTTCGATCTGAAGGCAATTCCGTCCGTGATCATGGGCGGCGGAGCCAGCATTCTGAAACGGCACGTGACACCGCAGGACGGGCTGTGTCGGCAGATTTACCTGACAGACGTACACGCCAATGCTTCCGGCTATGAGCGGATTGTGGGGCAGATGTGCGCGAAGTAAAGAGACCCGTTTTCTCGTTCCGCCTGAACCTTGATAACCCAGATCACAAAAAGGCATGGGAGATCCTGCAAAGTGTTCCAGATGGACAGAAGAGCAGCTATCTGGTTCAGGTGATCTTAAAAGATCAGGAAAACAACCAGCTGGAGAAAAGCATCCGGCAGGCAATCCGGGAAGAACTGGCAGGTGTTTCCATTTCTGGCTCCGGGGAGAGTGTTTCAAAAAAGGAAGAAATCCCGTCCCAGATGCTGGATTTTCTCTCCGGGCTTGAGGATGCATTCTGAAAAAGTCAAGTCTTTCCTGGTGATAAAATAGCCAAATTTCAAGCAGTCAAATTAGTATAAATCACGGATTTTTGAAAGGGGTGATGCCTATTGAATGTTATTGGATCTGCATCCTTTGGGAGCTTTTGAGAGCCTCATATTCGTTGGGTATTGTGAATAGCTTTCTGTCACGTTTTAGGGTATGTTGTATGTAGAAAAAAGAAAGGAGAACGAACACAATGGAGATGAAAAACATATGCGGAAAAATCCCGGTAGAGCTGCATGAAAAGCTAAAACTGGAAGTCGAAGAGTTAGGAATCAGCATACCAAAATACCTTGAAATGGTAATCGAAGAACACATGACAAGAAAAGGAGAAAAGGCGAACATGGCAGATTTAAGAACAGTAGCAGTACAGGTAACTGAGGATTTATTTTCCAGACTGAAAGCAGTCCTCGCCAGGAATGGCATGAAACAGAAAGACTTCTTAATCGGGCTTATCGAAGATGCAATCGAAAAAGAAGAAGTCAAATGGAAAGCAGAGTCAGAGGAAGCCGAAGAAACAGAAATGGAAGATCCTGAGACTGCGAAATCAGAACCGGATGAAGAGTCAGTAGAACCTGAAGCAGAAGAGCCTGAGACAGAAGCACTGGAAGCTGAAACAGACGGAGAAATGACAGAACCGGACGAAGCTGAAGCAGATGAAGAGCCGACAGAGCCAGAAAACGAAGAGCCAGCGGAAGCAGAGCCAACAGAACTGGAAACCGAAGAAGCAGAAGAATCTGAGCCAGAGGAAGCGGAATCAGAAGAATAGACATCACAAAACAGAAACCAAGAGACGGAAACGGTGCAGAGAAATCTGCACTGTTTTTTTCGCAGCGAAGGGAGGCTGATAGCCGGAACAATTCGATTTTTTGACCTGTTCAGTGGAATCGGAGGATTCCGAGAAGGGCTGCACAGGGCAGGGGGCTTCACCTGTGTCGGACACTGTGAAGCAGATGCATATGCAGACCACAACTACCGGGTGCTGTTTGATACGGAAGGAGAGTGGTTCTGCAATGACGCAAGAAATATTGAAACAGAACGAATGCCGGACTTTGATCTTTTATGTGCGGGATTTCCTTGCCAGGCATTCTCAATCGCTGGACGAAGGGAAGGATTTGCCGATGCAAGAGGAACCCTTTTCTTTGAAGTTGCCAGACTGGTTGCAGACAAACGACCTGCGTATTTTCTCCTTGAAAACGTACCCGGTCTGCTTTCGCATGACAAAGGGCAGACGTTTCACACCATCCTCAGTACGCTATCTGAACTGGGGTATCATGTCGAATGGAAAGTGCTTAACAGCAAGGATTTCGGAGTCCCCCAGTCAAGGAAGCGGGTGTATATTGTCGGATATCTTGATGGAAGATGTGCCGGAAAAATATTACCTTTCCCAAAAGCAAATGGAACAGCTCTTATACAAGTCCATGCTGGCAAACAGGGAGAAAGAGTCTACGCAGAAGAAGGACTGAGCTGCACGCTGACCAGCGGGGCTGGTGGTATGGGCGGCAAGACCGGATTATACGAAGTTGGTATCCCAATCAAGGAAAACACCCGAAAAGGATACAAGATGGCCTACGAGGGGGACAGCATCGATCTCGGATATCCGGGAATCAACAGTCGCAGGGGGAGAGTCGGGCATGAGATCGCCCATACCCTGACGACCGGAAACCAGCAGGGAACACTGCATTTTGTAGATATCTCCCCTCCGCCGCTGGTGACAGACGTTGCAAGATGTCTGAATACCAGACAGGATTCCAGCATCCATAACCACAGAGGCGAAAGTTCCGGGGTGCTGGTGGAAGAACCGCCAAGGGCAGTGCTGACACCGGCCAAGGAAAAAGTCCGCCAGAATGGAAGAAGGATGAAAGAACCGGAAGAGCCAATGTTCACCATTACGGCAACTGACCGTCATGGAGTGATTTACCACGGCAGAATCCGCAGGCTGACGCCAAGGGAGTGTCTGCGGCTGCAGGGATATCGGGATGGTCAGATTTCCAAGATGGAAAAAGAAACATCGGATAACCAGCTTTACAAGCAGGCCGGTAATGGTGTCACTGTCAATGTCATTGAAGCAATAGGCAGAAATTTGAAAGCAGTAGATGAAGAGATCCAAAGCGGCTCACCTGTTCCAGAAGCGAAGGGTGGGTGAAGCAGATCGACCTAAAAGACCAGTATTTTGGTACAGAGATTGAGATGACAGGTATCAGCCGCTATGATGCGGCTGTTGCGATTGGAAGAATGTTCGGAACAGAGCCATATCATATCCGTTCTTACGATTCCTGGTGTGTAAAAGATTCAGATGGAAAAACGTGGAAATTTTCAAGAGACAGCAGTATCGACTGTGAAAGGCTGGCAAATGGTACTGTAATAGATGCCGATGGAGATTATTCGACAGAAATGGTATCCCCGAAATTGGAATATTCGGAAATGGGGAAACTCCAGGAAGTGGTGCGGTGTGTCAAAAACGCAGGTGCTTTTGTCAATTCATCCTGTGGCATGCATGTCCATGTGGACGCATCCAATCATACACCAAGGAGTCTGAAAAATGCACTGACGATCATGTACTGCAAAGAGGATATTCTGTTCAAAGCCTTAAATGTACAGACGAGAAGGGAAGATGAGTATTGCCAGAAAGTCCGTCCTATGGTATTGGAGAAGATCCGCCGGATGCCAAACAGCACCATCACGATGGAAAAATTCAAAAGGGCATGGTATGAGGGAAATGACGGAAGCTCCGAGCATTACAACTGGACAAGGTATTATGCCTTAAACCTACATGCTGTTTTTTCCAAGGGAACACTGGAATGGCGTTGTTTTGAAAGCACCCTCCATGCAGGAAAAGTCCGGTCGAATATCACACTGGCACTTGCCATATCCGCACAGGCGATCAACCAATCTTGTACCCATGCAAAAAAGACGGAGATCGGGGATAACCCGGCATTTACGTTCCGCACCTTTCTGCTCCGCCTCGGATTGATCGGGGACGAATACAAAAATGTGCGGAAGCATCTGCTTGCCAATCTGGACGGGGATAAGGCATGGCGGTATGACAAAAGTACCTATGCCTGTCTGCAGAATCCAAGACGGACAGATGATGCGAGATAACAGAATAATGAGAACAGACAGGCCGGGTGGAAACATCCGGCTGTTCTTATGCAAAATGAAGAAAAAGAAGAAAGAGGTAGAAAACATGAAGAGTAAATATCGATTCAGGCGAATCCTTTCAGGGGTGATGGCGGCAGTCACCATCTTATCCACGGTCATTTCACCGCTGACGGTGTATGCTTTGGAAGAGCCGAAAGCGGCGGAACCGCCAGCGTATGAATCCGTAAAGGATCAGCTGGATGAAAATGAAGTGGTAAAAGCCACCGATCTGGAGCTGGAAGTCGGACAGGACTTTGATGTTTCCACGGATTTTACAAATTTGGAAATCAAGGACGAAAGCAAAGTCAAAGTGACATTCCAGAAAGCAGAGAATGACGCCGGGGAGAACTTCAGCACCAGCCATGCAGACACTTACCATGCCGTTTATTATGTGGAGCCAGTCAACCAGAACCACCCGGTTTATCAGATTGGGAGAAACCTGATCGTAAAAGAGCCTGTGACAGCAGCTCAGAGTGAACCGCAGACAGAACAGGCAGTTACCGAAGAGGATACAGGTTCTGATGATGAGGAAGCTGCCTCGCAGGAAGAAACTGAGACAGTGCCTGTAGAGACAGAAATTGTTGAGCCGGAGACAGCTGAATCTGAAACAGAAGAACCGGAAGAAACAGAACCCAAATTTCAGGACGGACTTTCCGAATCCGAGTTTGATGCTGCATTAGAGGAATCCGAAACGGAAAATACAACCGATGAAGAATCCGGGCTGACACTCAGCGATGTTCTGGAGCAGGCAGGGGAACAGGATATTGACCTGATGGCAATGGAAGATGGGGAAACCGTTTCATTCACAGCAGTCAATACCAGTACAAGAGCAACACAGGACGTAGATGTGACAAGAGGGGCTGCATACTATTATGCAGACTACGGTCTGGGTTCCTATGTAACTTATAAATATACCGTAAAATTTGGAAACGTGTCTGCAACTGCCTACTGTGTGCAGCCGTCCAAGGCAGGACCTGGGGATGGTGTCTATAAGATCACCAAACTGGGTGACAGCAAAGCACTGGCAAAAGTATGCTACTACGGCACAAAAGCATCCGGCGAAAATGGATTTTTCTCAGAGAAACATCCTGATTTTTCCGCTGGAAAACAGTTTATCATTGTCCATCTGGCTGCGTCTTATGCCAATAACAGTAGTGACGCTTTTTCCGGTACGAATGCAACCGGACAGGCTCTGGCAATGGAACTCTACAATTATTGCATGAGCCAGCCGGAGATACCGGAAGTGGACATGAGTTTCTCCAATGCAAATGTTACCGCATATATCAGCGGCAACAGCCAGAGAACAGAAGAGATCACCTTCAAGGCATCCGAACTGCAGACCATCACCATGAAGCTGCCGTCCGGTGTCAAACTGCATAATGTGACAACGGGAAAAACAAGCAGTGCAGGTGCATCCGTGGAGATCTGCGGCGGTACCAAATTCTACTTATCTGCACCGCTGACACAGGCAGTGAATGTCAAAGGGGAATGGTCTGTCACCATGAAGGGAAGCATCATCAAAGATTATTCCGCTTATAAGATCACAACCGGAAGCGAGACACAGGACCTTGCCCTGGTATTTGGCGAGGGTGTGACCGATGAGAAATATGTAGATTTTAAAGTATCATGGGTAAAACAGGCAACTCTGGAGATCGTAAAGAAAGACCGTAAGAGCAACAAAGCCATCGCAGGTGCAGTTTATGGCGTTTATAGTGACAAGGATGGAAAGAACCTGATCACAAAGATGCCGGCCACAGATGCCAACGGAGCTTCCAGCGTTACGATCACCAAAACACAGGATACCGTATACCTGAAAGAGATCTCCGTACCAAACGGATATCTGCTGGATACCAAAGCCTACGATGTGAAACTGGTCATCGGGGATACCGTAAAACAGACCGTTACCGATGCAGAGCAGATGGCAAGCCTGACCGTTTACAAATTAGGCGAAGTCCTGACCGGAGCAAAGGTGACCGATGATGGTGTTTCCTTTGTTTATACAGAGCAGAAACAAAAAGGCGCGGTTTACAACGTTTATGCTGCAGAGGAAATTGTATCCGCAGACGGAACAATCATCTACAAAAAAGATGCACTGGTTAAAGCCGGACTCACCACCGGGGATGACGGAAGTGCCACACTGGATAAGCTATATCTGGGGAAATATGTGGTAAAAGAAATGCAGGCACCACAAAATCTGGTATGCACTGGTGAAAGCCAGGAGATCACCCTTTCCTATGCCGGAAGTAATGTGGAAAAGGTCATGGGAAGCGTGACATTCAAAAATGACCGCCAGAAAGCAAGCGTGAGTGTATACAAACAGGATAAAGAAACCAGAAAATATCTTCCGGGCGGCACTTATGGTCTGTATGCCGGAAATGACATCAAAGCAGCGGACGGAACCATTGTGGTCAAGAAAGATACTCTCATTGAGAAAGCAGTGACCGGAACAGACGGAAAAGCCGTATATCAGGCAGACCTGCCAATCGCCAACAGCTACTACATGAAAGAGCTGGGTGCACCAGCTGGATATGTGAGAAACGGCGAGGATGTGTACTCCTTTACCTTCCAGTACACAACAGACAAAGAGGCAACGGTTTCTTTCAACCATACGTTCCAGAATGAGCGGATCAATGCGAAGATCAAACTGGTAAAAGAGGATTCCGAAACCGGAAAGACCGCACAGGGAGATGCAACACTTGAGGGTGCTGTTTACGGATTGTATGCCCGTGAAGATATCGTACATCCAGATGGACAGACAGGTGTTCTTTACCCGGCAGGAACACAGATTGCAACCCTGACTACGGATACAGAGGGAAATGCAGAAGTCGCAGACCTCTATCTCGGAAAGTATTACGTTAAAGAACTGACTCCGCCTGTCGGATATCTGGCAGACACGGAAGAACATGATCTGGAGTGTAATGACGAGGGAGATCTGGTTCAGACGGTAGAACGTACCGCAACTTCTCTGGAAGATGTGATCAAACAGCCGTTCCAGGTCATTAAAGCAGCCAACAATGGTAAGACCGATGCCGATCTGTTAAAAGGTGTGGGATTCAGTGCATATCTGGAGAGCAGCCTGAAGAAAAATAAGGACGGTTCCTATGACTTTGCATCTGCTACTCCGGTCGTGCTGACCGCAGACGGACAGACAGAAATGTTCACGGATGAGCGTGGATATGCATGCTCCATTCCGCTTGCATACGGAACCTACATTGTAAGGGAGACCACCACACCGCACAACTTCAAACCAGTCGATGACTTTAAGGTTGTGATCTCGGAAAACAATCCGGATCAGCCGCAGGTATGGCGTGTGCTTCTGGACGAAGAGTTTGAAGCAAAATTAAAGATCGTCAAAAAAGATGACGAGACAAAGAAATCTGTCCTGGTTCCGAATACCGAGTTTAAAGTATACAATCTGGATAATAAGAAATATGTGGAACAGGTGACCACCTACCCATCTACTACGGTACATAAATCTTATTTTACGGATGAGAATGGATACCTGATCCTGCCACAGAATCTGGCTTGTGGAAATTACCGCATCGAAGAAGTGACTGCACCGGATGGATACACCCACAGTGCCAATACCGTGGAAATCAAGGTAGACAGCGATACCGCATACCAGGAAGATCCGGTCAGCGGTGACCTGATCATCGAGGTGGAATTCGAGAACCACCCGGCAAAAGGCAGACTGACCATCCACAAGGAAGGAGAAGTAGTCAAAGGTTTTGACAAGGATTTCACCTATGAGGAAACCAACCTTGCAGGAGCCGTGTTTGAGGTTTATGCCGCAGAAGATATCTATACCGCAGACCATCAGAAAGATGAGAACGGCAACCGTTATCTGGAATATGCCAAAGACACACTGGTGGCAACGGTGACAACTGATGAAACCGGAAGTGCCGTAATCGAGAATCTTCCGCTCGGAACATACCGGGTAGAAGAGAAAAAAGCACCGGAAGGCTACACCTGGAATGCCAAAGGGGAAGAGGTAACCTTTACCTATGCCGGACAGGATACCCCGGTCGTAGACGAAGAAGTGACATTTAAAAATGAACGCCAGAAAGTAAGCATCACCGTGGAAAAACAGGACGCAGAAACCGGAAGCGTGGTAGCCGGAGCTGTATTTGGACTTTACAATAAGAAGGAAATCAAATCAGGCAACAAGGTCATCGTGAAAGCAGATACCTTATTACAGGAGATCACAAGCGATGAAAAAGGACAGGCACACTTTACCCTGGACCTGCCGCTTGGAACTTATTATGTAAAAGAGATTTCCGCACCGGACGGTTTTGTATCCTCTGATGAGGTACTGGAATTTGATGCCACCTATCAGGGACAAGACATCCAGACCATTAAACTGAAATCGATTAAGAAGAACCAGCCGACGACCATCGAGGTGACAAAATCCGATCTGACCACAGGCGTGGAGTTGAACGGAGCATCCCTTTCTGTTCTGGATGAGGATGGAAACGTGATCGACAGCTGGACTTCCGTAAAGGATGAGCCTCATGTGATCAAATATCTGACTGTTGGAAAAACCTATATCCTCCGTGAATCCCTTGCACCGCATGGTTATTTAAAGACTACGGATGTGAAATTCACCATCGAGGATACCGCAGAAATACAGAAAGTGGAAATGCAGGACCATGTACCGAAAGCACTGCTGATCGTAAACAAGAAGGGCGAATTCCTCGATAAGATCACCCTGCTGGATAACGTCAAAGGTGTTGTGGAACATTTCTTTGAGTACATTACAGGAAGCCTGACAGACGTTACCTTCGAAATCCGTGCTGCCGAAGATATCAAAGCAGCTGATGGCGTAAGCCCGGACTATTATTCCAAGGACGAACTGGTAGCAACTGTAACTACCGATGCAAACGGTGTTGCAGAAGTATCTGACCTTCCGGTTGGAAAATATTATGTCAAAGAGGTAGGCACAGCATATGGTTATATCCTGGATGAAGAACCACGATATGTAGATCTTTCCTACCGCGATCAGGATACCCCGGTTGTCGTATACGATGAGGACTGGCAGAACAACCGCCAGAAGGTGAAAGTGAACGTCCTGAAGAAAGAAAAGGATACCGACCGTGTATTAAAAGGCGGCATCTTTGGATTGTACACTAGGAACGACATCCTGTCCGCATCTGGAAAGGTGCTGATGGAAGCAGACACCCTGATCGAGTTAAAAACAACAGATGTAGATGGAAAGATTTCCTTTATTGCAGACCTGCCGATTGACGGAACCTATTATGTGAAGGAGCTGTATGCACCGGATGGATTTGTCACCACCGGAGAAGAACAGGAATTTGTTTTTGAGTACCAGGGAGACAAAGAAGCAGAAGTGTCCTATGAGTTCGTATTTGAAGATGAGCCGACAACCGTGGAACTTTCCAAAACCGATCTGACCACAGGCGAGGAACTGCCGGGAGCCAGATTACAGCTGACGGATGAAAACGGGGCTGTTGTTGAGGAATGGACATCCACCAAGGAGCCGCACATCATCAAAGAACTGGTTGTAGGAAAATCGTACACCCTGACAGAAACCAAGCCGGCCGATGGATATGCCACTGCGGAAAGCATCACATTCACCGTGGAGAATACTGTAGAGATCCAGAAACAGGTAATGGAAGATGATGTGACCAAAGTGGAGATCAGCAAAACGGATATTACCGGAGATAATGAGATCGAAGGAGCCAAACTGACCATCACAGATGAAAATGGCAATATCGTAGAAACCTGGACTTCCGGTAAAGAGCCGCATTACATCGAAAAACTTCCAATCGGTAAATACACCCTGAAAGAAGAGCAGGCTCCAAACGGTTATGTCGTTTCGGAAGAGATCACCTTCGAGGTGGCAGACACCGCAGAGATCCAGAAGGTAGCCATGAAAGATGATACCGCAAAGGGACGTCTGATCATTGAGAAAACGGACAAGGATACCGGAGCTGCACTGAAAGGTGCGGAATTTGAATTGAGGGATGCCGATGGCAAAGTGGTAGAAACCCTGACCACTGATGAAAACGGTCATGCAACCAGCGGACTGCTTGCAATCGGAACTTATAAGGATGGCAAATTTGATAAGGCAGCCATTTATTATCTGGTTGAGACCAAAGCACCGGAAGGATATCAGATGGATGAGACCAAGCATGAAGTGACATTTACTTATGTAGATGACAAAACCCCAGTGATTGAAGTCATCCAGAAAGTGACGAACGAGAAGCTGCCGGAGGACACCCCGTCTGTAAGTAACCCGAAAACAGGCGATGACACCAACCTCTGGTTTCCGGCCCTGTGCCTAATCCTTTCCACAGGCGGTCTGATCGGCATGGGTGTGGCATCCAGAAGAAAGAAGAAAAAAGGGGGCAGATAGGCTGAAACAATTATATTTTGCGTATGGAAGCAACATGGATCTGGACCAGATGGCATATCGGTGCCCAAAGGCGGAGATGGTAGAAACCGTCCGCCTGGAGGGGTATCGGCTGACCTTTGCAGCCGCAGGAAGCGGTCTTGCCACCATCTTCCCGGAAGAGGGAAGCCATGTGGACGGCGTCCTCTGGTCACTGACCGGGGACTGCGAAAAGAGCCTGGATCTTTATGAAGGCTATCCTGATTTTTACGACAAACAGGAAATCACCGTCAAGAATAAAGGCGGAAGAGAGATCAAAGCCATTGTCTATATCATGACAAAAGATTACATGCAGAACTTTAATCCGCCCGGACGGTCGTACCTGACCGGAATCTTAAAGGGCTGCAGACAGAACCAGATTCCGACAGAGCCGATCCTGAAAGCAGCCAGAAAACCGCCTGTGCCGGGACAGACGCAGAAAAGCCAGCCAAAGAAGCAGAGGAAAGCCGGACAGGAACGATGAAAATCGCGAAAAAACTTTTTCAAACGGTATGCCTTGCAGCACTTTTCTTAAGTGCCGGGTTCCTGCTTTACCATATGGTATATCTCCCAATGGAGAACAAAAAGCTGGTGGCAGAGCTGAAAGGGAATTTCCCGGAGCCGGAAGCTCCGGGAGCCTCAGGATCTGAAAAGAAAGAGCAACCAGCTGGGAGAAAATGCCCGGTGGCTGCGGTAGACCTTGTTTCTCTCCAGGAACAATACCCGGATGTGCAGGGATGGCTGACCATACCGGATACCGGGATTGATTACCCGGTGCTTCAGTCCGAACAGGAGAATGGGGAGTTTTACCTGAAACGGAATTACAAAAAGGAATATGACATCAACGGAAGCCTGTTTTTACAGGCAGACTGTAAAGTGTCCGAAAGCAGGAATCTCATCATTTACGGTCACAACATGAACAGCGGGGCGATGTTCGGAAACCTGGACTTATATGCAGGGGAAGATTATTATAACGCCCATCGTTTTGCTTATCTTCAGACAGAGGACGGCATTCAGGAGTATAAGATTGTCACGGTACTGAAAGCAGACCGGAATCTGTTCCCGTTCCAGCAGAAACTTCCAGATGTGGTGGCCGTGCAAGAGTACCTAAAAGTAGCCAAGCGGAGGGAAGTGTTCGAAACCGGAGATGATTACCTGAAGTGTATATACGATAAGGTTTTGACGCTCGTCACGTGTTCATATGAATGGAGCGGTGCCAGGAATATCGTCCTGGCGGTGCCGGTTTCCGGGGCAGTGTGGAGTCAGAAGTGTTCGTAAGTACCCGAAAAGTGCAGAAAATGAGACAAATAATGACCGCATGGGCAGGGATGTGTTCAAAACAGGGGAGTATATAAAGGGTGTATGCCAGGTGTATTCAGATGGAAAATGTGTTCAAAAGTGGAAACTTTGGTAAATACTCTACGGAATATCAGCGAATGCTCTAACGAAAAGTGTCTGAAAGCCCCCAAAAAGTGTAGAAAATGAGACAAATGATGACCGCACAGACTGGGAAGTGTTCAAAACAGGGGGATTATGTAAGGGTGTGTGTTGGTAGTATTCAGGTGGAAAAAAGTGTCTGAACGTACTAGAAAAGTGCAGAATGTGAGACAGCTCATAATCCAGATCCGGCAGGAAGTGTTCCAAAAAGGAGTGCTTTCTGCTGGATCTATTTAGTTTATAACGAGCAGCGAGTTTTGACTCGTTGGAAAGGATGGTAATAATTATGAAACGATTTTATACAGCAGAATCCGTAACGGAAGGACATCCGGATAAGCTCTGCGACTTAATTGCAGACAGTATTCTGGATGCGTGTCTGAAAGAGGACGAAAATTCCAAGGTGGCCTGCGAAGTGCTGGCTACTAAAGGGAACATCATTGTGGCAGGAGAGATCACCAGCCGATATGAGCCACAGGTGTTTGAAATCGTCAGAAAGGTGTTGGAGAGTGCAGGCTATGAAGCAGATGGAATCCATATGGATGCCCTCATCCACAAACAGAGTCCGGATATCGCCGGGGCAGTGGAACGTTCCAGAGAACGCAGGACAGGGACTGTTTCTGTTCAGAGCGGACTTGCCAATGGAGCCGGGGATCAGGGAATCATGGTGGGATACGCCTGCGATGATACGCCGCAGCTTATGCCGATGCCAGTGGTTCTGGCGAACCGCATCGTAAGAGAACTGTCTGCAAGCCGTAGAAGCGGATATATCATGGGAATCCTGCCGGACGGAAAAGCACAGGTGACCGTGGAATACGAAGATGACAGACCTGTTCGTCTGGATACGGTCGTTGTGTCCTGTCAGCATGAAAAGGAAAAATCCCTTCGGAAGCTGGAGCATGAGATCCGGGAGAAAGTGCTGCGCCCGGCACTCCGCATGCTGCCGCCGGATGAGGATACCAAGATCCTGATTAATCCATCGGGCAGATTTGTGTGCGGAGGTCTGGATGCAGACACCGGACTGACCGGAAGGAAGCTGATGGTGGATACCTACGGTGGCCTGGTACCGCATGGCGGCGGTGCATTTTCCGGGAAGGACTGTTCCAAAGTTGACCGATCCGGGGCATACATGGCCCGTTACATCGCCAAAAATATGGTAGCTGCCGGACTTGCCAGCCGATGCCAGGTGTCCCTTGCCTATGCCATCGGGGTTGCCCAGCCAGTCATGGTGCAGGTGGATACCTTTGGAACGGGAAAGATCTGTGCGGATGATTGCCTCGCTGCAGCGATCCCTCTGGTGTTCGGGCTTACCCCAAGCCAGATCTGTGACACCCTGCACCTGAAGCGGCCAATCTACCGACAGAGTGCGGTGTTCGGGCATTTTGGAAGAAAGGAATTCCCGTGGGAGAAAACGGATAAGGCAGAGCAGCTCCGGGATACCGTACTGTAATGCCGTGGATTCCGGAAGAAGAGATCAAACGGGCAAGGGAGATCACCGCCATTGAATACCTGAAGAAGTATCAGCCAAACCGCCTGAAAAAATCTTCGGCCAGGAATGAATGGGAGCTGGCGGACCATGACAGTTTTAAGATCAACGAGCAGACCAGTCAATGGCATTGGAAGTCCAGAGATATCGGGGGCACCAGTGCCTTAAATTTCCTGATCCATGTAGATGGATGTTCATTTCTGGAAGCGGTGCAGATGCTGAAAGATGAGTATCCCACCTACATCCCTCCGCCTGTGGAAGTAAAGCCAAAGAAACAGTTTGTCCTGCCGCCGGCCAGCCCGGACTGCCGCAGGGTGTTCCGATATCTGAAGGAGCGCGGGATCAGCGGCGAGGTCTTACAGCAGTGTGTTCATTTGGGAATCTTATATGAGAGTCTGCCCTACCACAATGCCGTGTTCGTAGGCCGGGATGAAAACCAGGTGGCACGATATGCTTTCCTGCGTGGGATTTACGATGCCAGCGGAAAGGCTTTTAAGATGGAACAGGCTGGAAGCGAAAAGGCATACGCTTTTTGTGTTCCGGCACAAACAGGATGCAGACGGGTTGCCGTTTATGAAGCCTGTGTGGATGTGCTGGCTCACATGACACTGGAACAGGGAAGCCGGGATAAGTACCGTCTGGAGCTTGGCGGGATCAGTGCACCAAAAGAAGGGCAGAGCCAGCGGAGTATGAAAAAGCCGCAGGCACTGGAACATTTTCTGTCCCAGCACCCGGAGATTACCGAGATTGAAGTATGTACCGACAATGACTTTGCCGGACGGTGGGCGTGTGAACATATCCGAAAAGCCTACGAGGGAAGCTATCGGATCATCGAGAACCTGCCGGAGATCGAAGGGGCAGACTGGGCAGATATGGCAAAGATGACTGCCCGAACACCGGAGAAACGGCAGAGAAAGGAAGTGAGGTGATGCCTATCAAAGAAAAAATAGAAGTGGAAATGCTGTCCCCTCTGATGGCAGAGTTTATCCCGGACTATTCAGATATTGTGGATTTGGATGATGCGGAACCATTGGAAGGACCTGACCTGGTGCAGTATCAGCCATCTATAGCAGAAAAGGTTGACGAGATCAACCGGTTCGGTATGCCTGACAACCAGCCATGCAACCTGATTGATTATTTTAACCGAAATAAGGACATTAAGGAAAAAGTGGAACGCATTACAATGGCGGTAAAAGAACAGGATGGTGTTTTATATGGCTGTGCAAACCTGACACTCCGGGAGAATCTGACACCAGAGGAATACCGTGTGGTGGGGCAGTATCTGAGAGGCCAGTACAGTGATGGCTGGGGAGAAAGTCTGGAACAACGGGAGATCAAGGTAGACGGCGGTGAATTATACTTACATTTCTATGTCGGTGCCGGCTCGGATTTCCAGATACAGGTGAAAGCACCAGAAAACGAGATGCAGGAACAGCAGCCGAAACCAAATCCGTCCCGTCCGAAGCTGAAGCTCTTAGGGCATGACGGAAATATTTTCTCAATCCTTGGGGATGCCTCAAGATTGCTCAGATGTGCCGGGATGTCCGAACAGGCCAACGAGATGGCAGACCGTGTCCACAAGAGTGGCAATTATTATGAAGCACTGGGAATCATCAGCGAATATGTGGAAACCGAACTGTCGGATCACCGTGAACAGCGCAGAACACCGAGAAAAGAAGTACCAAAAAAAGAGGATACCTGCCGATGAGCAGTTCCATAGATAGAAGCACTTCCAGAGAAATCTGGGAAATAAGCAATAGGAAGGATGATGCCTATGGGAAATACCCTGAAACTTGAAGATCTTTTAAAACCGGACTGTCTGCCGGATGAGTCTGCCGGAGGGGAGAACTGGCGTATCTTGCATGGGGATACCTTAAAGCTGGTAAAAGGATTCCAGCCGGGGATTTTTGATGCAGTCGTGACCGATCCGCCCTATGCGTCCGGGGGAACCAAGCAGAATGAACGCAACCGCACCACCAACCAGAAGTACAGCAGCATGAAAGCAGAGAATGCCCTTCCGGACTTTGATGGGGATAACAAGGATCAGCGTTCCTGGACCCACTGGATGGCAGAATGGCTGTACGATGTGCGGAAAGCCTGCAAGAGAGGGGCTCCGATCTGCCTTTTTATTGACTGGAGACAGTACCCGTCTATCACCGATGCCCTTCAGTGGGCAGGCTGGATCTGGAGAGGAACTGCAGTCTGGGACAAAGGAAATTCCCGTCCGCAAAAAGGCAGGTTTCGCCAGCAGGCAGAATACATCGTGTGGGGAAGCAACGGTCCGATGCCAATCAACCGCCCGGTGTCCTGTCTTCCGGGTGTGTTCCGTTATGGGAATCCCCAGAACCGCATCCATGTGACAGAAAAGCCGCTCCAGCTGATGAAGGATGTCATCCAGATCTGCGAGCCGGGCGGCCTGATCTTAGACCCGTTTGCCGGAGCTGGCACGACCATCCTTGCGGCGACGGAGTCGGGCTATCAGGCAGTCGGCATCGAAGTGACGGATGCATATTATAAGCTGGGAAGCGACCGTGTCCGTATCGCACTGGAAGCCGGGGCAGAAGCAGAGAATAAAGAACCACAGTAACCGGATGTCTGCCAGACATCTGAAAAAAGGAAGAAAAGAATCCAGATGTCCACAAGACATCCACAGAGTCGGAATGCTTTGTGGGTGTTTCTTTTTGGAAAAACGCCGGGCAGAGGAAACTTGTCTGGTCAGGAAAGGAGATGGTCGTATTGGAACAGGCACTTGCTTATGTCTGCTGCTCTGCAGAAGAGGGAAAGACCAAAGTACAGCGGTACTGCCGGAAGATCTACGAACTGGGATATGTGCCGATCTGTCCGCAGTACAGCTTTTCCCCATTCCTTGATGATGGGGATGCGGAGGATATGCAGGCTATGCGGAGAATGTCCCATCAGATCTTAAGACGGTGCAGGATGGTGGTCGTCTGCGGAAAAGAGACCACCGGGACGATGAACACGGAGATCAGCATGGCTGACAGACTCCATATCATCTGTACCACGCTGGATGGGTTAAGCAAAATCAAAGAAAACGAATAATTCCGAAAAACGATAGGTTCAGAGGGGACGAAGCAAAATGCGACTGGTTTTGCAAGCATAGCGTTTGGATATCCAAACGCATTTTGGGGAGAACCCCAATCCCCCATACCGAGCCGTAAACAGACGAAAGGAGAACGAAAAAATGTTGGGATTTATACTTGGCACAATGACCGGAGGAGTAATGGGAGTTTTTGCAATGTGTCTTTTCATAGCTGGGAAGCGTGAGGATGAGGCACTGGAGCGGTGCCGGATGAAACGGAAGGAGATCATCGACCACGGCGTGTGCATCTGTTTTGTAAACAGCCAGGGAGAGGAACTATTCCGTCTGGCAGACGGGGAAAGCCTTGTGCAGAATGCCCCAAATGGAGAGCGGAATGTATCCACCTGCCATTATCTGGATGCCGATTCTGCCATGATCGATGGGAAGAAATGGAACCTTCTGGAATTTGCAAAAGAGATGGAAAAGAGGGGAATCATGCTTGCCCCGATGGAGCTGTGCCGGGTACCGGAAAGGGGGTGAGGCCTATATGAAGAAAAAGATCATTGCTGCAGCCGTAGCCATTGGCGTGCTGACAGGATTCCTGATCTGGAAAAACCGTGAAATGTAAGGAAACGATCAATAACCCGTTGGAAAGCAGGTGAAGAGATGAGAAAAAGAAACCATGTGATACCAGTCCGCCTCAATACAAAGGAGCTGCGTTTTCTGGAAGAGCAGGTAGAAAAAAGCGGCCTGTCCCGTGAGGAATACATCCGTTCCATTGTCATGGGCGGCGAAGTCCGGGCAAGACCCTGTGAGCATCATACGGAGCTTTTGCGGAAAATATCCGGTCTGTGCAACAACACCAACCAGCTTGCCCATGTAGCCAACGGCTGTGGGATGGCCGGGGAAGAGAGTATCCGGGAAATGCTCCGCATGACGAAAGAGACATGGAGGCTGGTCAAAGAGGAATGGTAGCCGATGGCATACACCAGTATCATCCCGGTCAGCCGTCTGGACAATTCCATCACTTACATCCGAAACAAGGATAAGACCACCAAGAAAGGGCAGAGTGCCGGCTCTCTGGAAGAAGCCATCGATTACGCCATGAATCGGGACAAGACGGAGCGTTCCGTTTTTGAGGATGCCATCGGCTGCGTCTGTGAGACTGCCTATCAAGATATGGTAGCTACGAAGAAACGATACCACAAGATGGACGGAGTACAGGGGTACCATCTGGTGCAGAGCTTTGTCAAAGGGGAAGTCACCCCGGAGCTTGCTCACCAGATCGGCATGGAAATGGCAGAAAGGCTCCTTCAGGGAAAATACGAAGCAGTCATCACCACCCATCTGAATACGGAGCATTACCACAACCACATCGTGTTTAATTCCGTTAGCATGGAAGATGGGAAAAAGTACCACAGCA
Organism: Blautia aquisgranensis; assembly: GCF_040096615.1. Classification (NCBI taxonomy): domain Bacteria; kingdom Bacillati; phylum Bacillota; class Clostridia; order Lachnospirales; family Lachnospiraceae; genus Blautia; species Blautia aquisgranensis. Next base: position 10,480 of record NZ_JBBMEJ010000004.1, on the reverse strand, counting down.
ACAGCAGGAGCTACTACGAGGATGTGAGGAAAGCATCGGATGCCTTATGCCTGAAATACGGCTTATCTGTCATCGAACCGAAAAACGGCAAAGGGAAATCCTATGCCCAGTGGATGGCAGAACAGGACGGAAAGCCGACCTGGAGAACTTCCATCCGTCTGGATATCCGGGATGCGGTGGCAGAAAGCTTCACATGGAAACAGTTTCTGGAGCAGATGAAGCAGAGGGGATACCAGTGGAAGCTGAACCAGAAGTACATTGCATTAAAAGCACCAGGGATGGAGCGGTATATCCGTCTGCGGAGCCTTGGGAAGCATTACTCGGAAGAGAGCATCCGGCAGTGGATCTTACAGCCAAAGAGCACGACACCTGTTGGGAAAGACGGAACTTCCAGAACCCCGAAAAAGAAGTTAAAGGGGATACAGGCCCTGTACTATTCCTATCTGTATCAGATGGGTGTTCTAAAGCAGAAGCCCCAAAGGATCTCCCCGGTGCTTCGGGCAGACATCCGGAAACTGGATGCCAGGATCGAGCAAATGGAATTCCTCCAGAAGCATCAGATCACCACCCGTGAGGAGCTGCTGGCATACCGAATCCCATTGGAAGAACAGGTGCAGGCACTCACAAAAGAACGGAAGAGGCTCTACCGGAGCGAACCGGATAGTGTCCGGATTGGTCAGATCAACGAAGAACTGAAGCCGCTTCGAAAGGATATCCGCATTTGTATCCGGATCGAACAGCAGTCCAAAGAGATGGAAGAAAAGATGCGTCTGGCAGAGCAGATCCAGAGACAGGCAGAACAGGAAGAAAATAAGACGGAGAAAACCAGACAAAAGGAAACAGAAAGCAGGTGAACAGTATGAATTATGGAGGCGATGCGGCGGATCAGATTGTCCGGTATTCCCTGGACGGCGTGGACCACGGGCTCAGGCTTTCCGGTACGCTGGCAAAGCATCTGGCGGTATTTGTTGCCGCTGTATTAAAAGACCAGAAGAAAACGAGGGGCAAAACCAGGATGGTGCGGATGTTAAAGGAGAACAAGCCATTGAAGTTCTTTACCGTACCGTCCGAACGCCTGCGTGAATTCTGCAGTGAGGGCAGGAAACGAGGTCTGCTCTATGTCATTATCCGGGATAAAAAGAACCCGGAAATGAGTGAGGTCATGGTCTTTGCAGATGATGCAGCCAAGGTCAACCGGGTCATGGATAAGATGAACCTTGATTTCGTAAGAAGCGAAGTCGGGGAAGCTGTCCATGAGGTAACCGAAGGAATGGACGCACCGGAAACCGGAGCGGTACAGGAAACCGTACAGATGCCGGAGGGTGAAGTGCAGTTCGAGATCAGTGATCTGGATGAAGCATTCCAGGTCGGTGACATGGAGTCTTCCGAACCGGAAAATTTTATCCCGGTGCAGGAAGAGGGGGAAGAGAATCTGTCCGGCTTTTCCTTGCACAGCAGAAATATTTCTACCGGGCAGGAAAACGGGACTGATGGAGCAAAGCCAAGGGAACAGGAGCGTCCCAGTGTCCGCCGGGAGCTGGAGAACATCAAACGGGAGAAAGCAGAGGAATCCCAGAAGCGGAGCCGGGAAAAGAACCGTGGACCAAAGAAAACGCAGAAGAAAGCGAGAAATAAACGAAAGGTGAAAGCGAGGTAGAAGATGGACCTGACAAAATTTTTAGGGCAGGACACGCAGGAACCGTCCGCCCAGCGGCTATCGAAAGAGGAATATGCCGCACAGAAAAAGCAGGAGAGGGAAGAAATCTGGGGCATGATCGATGGAAAGGCACAGGAGGTCTTCCAGAATGGGGACTCCTTAAAAGGATTCCTTGATTTTATGGGACAGTGTAAGCCACAGAGGACAGACAACCTGTTCCTGCTCTATGCACAGAACCCGGAGATCCGGCAGATTAAGACCTTTGAAAAATGGAAAGAAGAAGGCAAAGTAGTCAAGACCGGAAGCAAGGGATACAACTTCATTGTCGGACAGGAATACGAAAAGGATGGTGTCATCCAGCAGGGATACTCCATCCAGAAAGCCTATGACATCAGCCAGATTCGCACCAAACAGCCGGAAGAGGCGGAGCCAAAACCGATGGACCAGTTGATGGAAGCACTGCTGACCGACAGCGAGGTACGGATTCAGATCGCAGACAACCTGCCGGATAAGGTACAGGCACAGTATATCCCGAACCAGCGGACGATCTATGTCCGAAACGGCATGAGTGAAAATACGACATTCCATTCCATCAGCCGGGAACTGGCGTATGCATCTCTTGACCATCACGATGGAAGCTACAGCCGGGCAGGGGTAGCGGCACAGGCTTATTGTGCGGCGTATGTGACAGCACAGAAATATGGCGTGGATGTCTCCGGCTTTTCCTTTGACAAGGTATGTGAGATGCAGGCATTCGGACAGAAAGATCCGAAAGAACTCCGCTCCTTTATCCAGGATGTAAAGAGCGCAGCCTATTCCATCGGCAAGCAGGTAGACCGCAACCTCGGCAAAAGTGAGCAGGAATTTATGCCCGATGAATTTGCCGTCCCAGAGGAAAAATCAGAGAAACCAGCCAAGAACAAAAAGTCCCCGGAACGCTGATAAAAGGGGTTTTTCCGGCTCTTTTGCAGTAGCTTTCCGGGAGGAAGTGTGGTATGTTGTGGTTGAGAAAAAAGAGGAAAAAAGGAGGCTCGCCTATGACAAGAATGCGATATGTAAAGATGGACCGGATCATGAACCATATGCTGATCCATGCCCTCCGGGAAGTGTTCCGGCAGGAAAAAGAACAGGGGCTTCCGGTGGATACCACACGGGATCTGGTTCTGAAGCTGGCAGAGCAGGAAGAAGGAAAGCTCTACCTGACAGAAGCTGAACACACCAAATCTGTAGAAGCTTTAAACAAGCTCCGGGACACATACCTGAAAAACGGACGCTATTCCGATGGGATCGACAGTGTCCTGTTAAAGATCATGAAATCCAGATACCGCCGCCCATACCGTGGACGGGGAAGATAAAGAAAGGATGTGGTACGAATATACAGAAATATGACCCAAGAAAGAATAGAAGCCATGAGGAGAAGATATCCGCCGGGAACAGAGGTCACGCTTAACAGCATGGAGGGGGAGAGCCACATGCCACCCGGCTTAAAAGGTAAGGTGGATATAGTAGACGATGCAGGGCAGATCCACGTAAACTGGGAGAATGGAAGCAGCCTTGCCCTCGTTCCTGGAGTGGACAGCTTCCACATCACGGATCTGCCGAGAGCAGAGAGGCCAAAACAGCAGCCATCCCGGTAACAAACAGCCGGAAGTCAGACTGGGTGATCTGGCTTGCCGGACTGCCTGTCATCTGGTGGGCAGCGATCCTGATTGCGGATGCTATTCAGCCGGGCAGGAATCTTTTTGAGCTGATGGAGGTTCTAACGGAAAAACTGAACCACCCCTTCCAGCTTCATTATACGGAATATACCATCAAGTCGGTGCTGGTCTGCACGTTACTTTACGCAGCCGGGATCGGCATTTTTTATTCCAGCCAGAAGAACTACCGCAGAGGGGAAGAACATGGTTCCGCCAGATGGGGTGATGCCCGGCAGATCTGTAAGAAATACAGCCAGAAGCCGTACTCCCAGAATATTCTGTTAACGCAGAACTTCCGCATCAGCCTGGACACCCACAAGCACCGCAGATGTCTTAACATTCTCGTGGTGGGAGGCTCCGGTGCAGGAAAATCCAGAGGCTTTGCTCTGCCGAACATCATGCAGTGCTGCTGTTCGATGGTCATCACCGATCCGAAAGCCGAACTGCTTCGAAAGACAGGCGGCCTGCTGGAAAAGAAGGGATATGAGGTGCGTGTTTTTGACCTTATCAATCCCGACACATCTTTTTGTTACAATCCGTTCGAGTACGTCCATGATGACAAAGACGTACTCCGTCTCATTTCCAATCTGATACAAAACACCACACCCAAAGGTTCCCAGTCCTCCGATCCATTCTGGGAGAAGAGCGAGACAGCACTGCTTCAGGCACTGATGCTGTACCTGCTTCACGAAGCTCCGCCGGAAGAACAGAACTTTGCCATGATTATGGAGATGTTAGGTTCTGCCCAGGTAAAGGAAGAGGACGAGGATTACGAATCACCTCTGGATATTTTGTTTGATCGTCTGGAGATGCGGGACCCGGACAGCATTGCCGTCAAGCAGTATCACATTTACAAGCAGGCGGCAGGAAAGACCGCCAAGTCCATCCTGATCAGTGTAGGTGTCCGGCTGGCAGCCTTCAATCTGCCGCAGATCGCCAAGCTGACCAATACTGATGAACTGGATCTTTCCAGTATGGGAGAAAGAAAAGTTGCCCTTTTCTGCTGTATCCCGGATGCAGACACCTCTTTGAATTATCTGGTAGGCATGATCTACAGCCAGCTTTTCCAGACGCTTTATTACATGGCAGACCGTGTGCATGGCGGTGCCCTCCCGGTTCCGGTCAACTGCATCATGGATGAGTTTCCAAACGTATCCCTGCCAAATGAGTTTGAGAAGATCCTGGCAACCTGCCGTTCCCGTTCCATTTACTGCAGCATCATCATCCAGAACATGAGCCAGCTAAAGGCTCTGTTCAAGGACTCCTGGGAAAGTCTGGTGGGCAACTGCGATGAGTTTTTGTACCTGGGCGGCAATGAAAAAGAGACACACAAATATGTATCAGAATTACTGGGGAAAGAAACCATAGACACCAACACCTACGGGCAGACCAAAGGAAAATCCGGCAGCTACTCCACCAACTTCCAGCAGAGCGGAAGGGAGCTGTTACAGCCGGATGAAGTCCGTATGCTGGATAACCAGAATGCACTTCTGTTTATCCGCGGGGAGCGGCCCATACTGGATGCCAAGTATGACCTGATGAAGCATCCCAACATCCGGTATACCGAGGACGGAGGTGCCGGCCCGTTCAATTATGCGAAAGCACCGCTGGCGCATGACGATTTTACATTTGACGAAACAAGATATGACGATTACGAACTGCTTCTGGATGAGGACATCATCGGGGAGCTTTTTTGATGGGAGGAATGCCAATGAATTTACTGAAAAATAAGAAACACACAGAAATCAGGAAAGAGACCGCACCGCTGAAGATGAAGAGAGGGCAGAAGAAACTGTTTGCTCTGTATGCAGTTACGGTACTGTCGATCTGCATTGGGGCGACCTGCGTTTATGCCGCAGGCGATCCGCTGACCGTAGTCAATAACCTGTCCACGTTTATCTTTTCCCTGATCCGAGCCATTGGCCTGATCCTGCTGGGATTTGGTATTGTGCAGGTCGGTCTGTCCTTAAAGAGCCACGATCCAAGCCAGAGGGCAAACGGATTTCTGACACTGGCAGGCGGTATCATCATTACCTTTGCAAAAGAGATCCTGGACCTAATCATGGGATAGTAAGAGAGACCAGAAGGGGAGCCATGCGAAATGCCGGCTCCCTGCTCACTTTTGCAGGATGGGAGGTGAAACTGTTTGAGTGATAACTGGATCGTACAGAATCTAAATTCTGCCTTGCAGACCTGGAGCGACAAGCTGGCTGAGATCTGGACACTGCTGACGCAAAGCCCGGAGAATTTCAAGGGCGGGGCGATCTGGAGCGTGATGACGAACATCAACGGTGGACTGAAAGCCATCGGGTACGGCCTGCTGGTTCTGTTCTTTGCGGCAGGGCTGGTAAAAACCTGTGGGAGCTTCACGGATATGAAAAAGCCGGAACACGTAGTGAAAGCCTTTATCCGTTTTGCACTGGCACAGGGAGCCGTCATGTCCGGCATGGAGCTTTTGACCGCGATCTTTTCCATTGTGCAGGGCATTGTAACAAATATCATGTCCCACTCCGGGATGGCAGGTGGAACTGTAACGGAGCTGCCCTCGGAGATCGTGGACAAGATCGAAGCGGTGGGGATGCTGGAATCTATCCCTTTGTGGATCGTAACTTTATTAGGAAGCCTGCTGATTACGGTATTGTCATTTGTCATGATTCTGACTGTATACGGGAGAATGTTTAAGCTGTACATGTATACAGCCATCGCACCGATTCCGCTGGCAACTTTTGCCGGGGAGCCAACCCAGTCTGTGGGGAAGAACTTTATCCGCTCTTACGCCGGAGTATGTCTGGAAGGAGCCATCATCGCACTGGCCTGCATCATCTTTTCGGTGTTTGCATCAAGTCCTCCGGCCATCGGGGACACCAGCCTGTCCGCCGTGACCATTGTCTGGAATTATGTCGGGGAGCTGGTATTTAACCTGCTGGTACTGGTTGGTGCAGTCAAGGCATCTGACCGTATCGTAAAAGAAATCATGGGATTATAGGAGGCAAGAAAATGGAAGAACCAAAGAAATTAGTCTATGACAGTGGAGCGCAGCCGGAGGAAGTATTCTTACGGGTCAGCGGTTACCTGGACAGGAACCGTCTGTATGTCGGGATCTACCAGACAGAGTATGGCTACCCGGAACTTTTTTCCGACCTTACGGTGAACCTGCACCATGCTCCGCTGAACGGTGTGAACGAAGCCTATATCGACCACAATTTCAGCAAAGAGCATCTGCGTTTTATTCGGAAATACAAGCTGGGCAGGGTATTGCCGGAGACCGTAGCTTCAGGTTACTGCACTTTTCAGAAGGTCGCCTTTGACCTGAAAAAACTGGCAGAATATGATCCGCAGGGAACCAGAGAATTTATGGAAAGCCACGGCATCCAGATTGCGGATGCACCAAAACAGAAACCAAAGAACAAATCACAGAGAGAAAGGTAGAAAACAACATGGAAGTGAAAATGAATAAAGAAATCCGAGACTATCAGGAGTCAATGTTCTGGGGCTTAAGTTTCCGGCAGTGCCTATTTTCGGTACTGGCGATTCTGGCAGCCCTTGGTATTTATTTCCTCACCCGGAAATATGCCGGGGAACAGGTAACCGGATGGCTGTGCGTGCTTGGGGCGGCTCCCTTTGCAGCCTGCGGCTTTTTCCGTTACCACGGCATGACGGCAGAACAGTTCGCATGGGCAGTCATCAAATCCGAACTGCTGTACCCGAAACGGCTGGTATTCAAATCAGAGAACCTGTACTTTTCCTGCATGGAAGAGAGCCTGCGGCTGGGTGAAAAGATGATGGGAAACGGAGCGGAGCTTCTGGAGAAGAAGCGGACGAAACAGAAGAAACCAAAGAAGCCAGGAGGAAGGGGTGATGCCTTTGATTAAAACCCTGAGTCAGACACTGAAACAGGACAAAGAAAAATTCAAAGTACCGAGGTCTGTCCAGCAGGCGATCCCGATCCGCAAGATCTGGCCGGACGGTATTTTTCAGGTGGAGAGCAAGTATTCCCGGACATTCCGGTTTACGGATATCAACTATTCCATTGCCAGCAAAGCGGATAAGACAGAGATGTTCCTGGACTACTCCGAACTTTTAAATGCACTGGATTCCGGCTGTACGGCGAAGATTACCCTGAACAACCGTAAGATCAACAAGGAAGAGTTTGAGCAGTCCCTGCTGATTCCAATGAAAGGAGATGGACTGGACGAGTACCGGAAAGAGTATAACGATATGCTCCTTTCCAAGATTTCCGGTACCAACAACAGCATTTACCAGGAACGCTATCTGACCGTCAGCGTCCACAAGAAGAACATCGATGAAGCCAGGACATACTTCGCCCGTGTGGGAACGGATATCATCACCCATCTGGCCAAGCTGTCCTCCATCGGGGAAGAGCTGGATGCAGAACAGAGGCTCCAGATCTTCCGGGACTTTTTCAAGGCAGACGTTCCGCAGAGCTTTCCGTTTGACATGAAAGCCTTTGCGAAAAAGGGACACAGCTTCAAGGACTGGATCTGCCCGGACACGATGGAGTTCCACAACGACCATTTTAAGCTGGGCGAGCAGTACGGCAGAGTCCTTTTTATGGAAGATTACGCCAGCTATGTGAAAGACGAGATGATCTCCGAACTGTGCAGCCTTGGCAGGAATCTGATGCTGTCTATTGACATCATCCCGGTACCAACAGATGAAGCAGTGCGTGAGATCCAGAACCGACTGCTGGGCGTAGAGACCAACGTAACGAACTGGCAGAGACGCCAGAATGCAAACAATAATTTTTCCGCCGTGGTTCCCTATGATATGGAGCTTCAGAGAAAAGAAACCAAGGAGATGCTGGACGACTTGACTACCAGGGACCAGAGGATGATGTTCGGTATCCTGACAATGGTACATATGGCAGAAAGCGAGAAACAACTGGATTCTGATACGGAAACCCTGTATTCCATTGCAAGAAAACACCTCTGCCAGATGGCAACCCTGAAATGGCAACAGGTCGATGGACTGAATACCGTCCTGCCGTATGGTCTGCGGAAGATTGATGCGGTGCGTACCCTTACCACAGAGTCCACTGCCGTCTTGATTCCGTTCCATACACAGGAGATCATGCAGCCGGGCGGCATTTATTATGGGCAGAATGCAGTCAGCAAAAATATGCTGGTGGCAGACCGAAGAAAGCTGTTAAATGGAAATTCCTTCCGACTGGGAGTCAGCGGTTCTGGAAAAAGTTTCTCGGCAAAAGAAGAGATCGTAGACCTTGCCCTTTCCACGGAAGATGACATCCTTATCCTCGATCCGGAGTCCGAGTTTGCTTCACTGGTGGAAGCCTTAAACGGCGAGGTCATCCGGATCTCGGCAACGTCCGATACCCATCTGAATGCACTGGACATGGACTCCGCCTATGGCAATGACCGTAACCCTCTGATTGAAAAGTCCGAATTTATCCTGTCCCTGTTTGAGCAGCTCGTAGGAGCCGGGAACCTTTCGGCAAAGGAGAAATCCATTCTCGACCGCTGCACCGCAGACGTGTACCGGGATTATATGAGAGGCGGATACCAAGGGCAGGTGCCGACCCTAAAGGATCTGTACCGACAGCTCATGCTCCAGCCGGAGGAAGAAGCCAGAGGGCTGGCATTGTCTTCGGAACTGTTTATTAACGGAAGCTTGAACACCTTTGCCCAGGAAACCAATGTCAATACGAAGAGCCGTATCATCGATTATGACATCCGGGAGCTGGGCGAACAGCTGATGCCACTTGGAATGTTGGTCACACTGGATTCCATTTTTAACCGTGTGATCCAGAACTGGAAGAAGGGAAAAACGACATGGATCTTTGCGGATGAGTTTTATCTGCTGTTCCGCTATGAATACAGTGCAGACTTTTTCTACCGCCTGTACAAGCGTATCCGTAAGTATTCGGGATTTGTGACCGGGCTTACCCAGAATGTAGAGGAACTTCTGAAATCCGATACCGCCCGCCTGATGCTGGCAAATAGTGAGTTCCTGATCCTTTTGAATCAGGCAAGCACCGACCGGGACGAGCTTGCGGCACTTCTGAATATCTCGGACAACCAGTTATCCTACATCACCAATGTGGGTGCCGGCCACGGCCTGATCCGCTGCTCCGGGAATCTGGTGCCGTTTGAAAATTCGTTCCCAAGAAATACAAAGCTGTACCGTCTGATGACGACCAAGCCGGGCGAAGCGTAAGAGCAGTACAGACCGGGACTGGAGGTGAGAGATGAAGAATATCAAAACCAAAGAAGTCACAACAAAACCAAAGACTAAAAATCCTGCCTCCAGAATCCCGAAGGAGCTGATGCGGACGGCCATACTGGAGAGCAAGGAAAAGTCCCAGACCATCGCAAATGCCAGGGATAATGACATGGAGGAACAGTCCCCATCCGAGTATGCCAGTGGAAAAGTCGCATCCGCAGAGGAATGGGCTGCCAGAAAGTCTGGCAGAACTGTAACCAGCGCCGGAAAGACAGCAGCACAGACTTCCTACGAGAAGATCAAACTGAGAGTTACTGGTAAAAAAGAAGCGCAGAAAGAAGCCGCCAGAGGAACAGGGGACACACAGGCTCCCGATCCGGTCAGTCGGGAAGCACCGAAGCAAAAAAAACGGGAACAGGGGGCATCCCGTGTGAAGGTCAAGGAACGGGAAAACCAGGAAGTCCAGATTCAGAAAGCCAAGCGGCAAAAGGCGATTTCAGATGCCGTCAAAACGAAAGAACAGAAGATCCGGGCAGCTAGGGAGACACCAAGAATCCAGAATGGACAGGAAATGTCGGAAGGTGGATCGCTTTCCATCAAAAGACAAAACCAGAAAAGCAAGGCCGAAGATACCGCAAGGCAGAATGCCATCCGCCAGAAACAGCCGGAAACCATCCGGATCAAGGAAAAGCCACGGAAACAGTTGGAGCCGAAGACCATACAGCGGCGTACTATTAAGACCGTCCCTCCATCTGTGAAGATCAGCATCCAGCCAGAGCAGAAGCTCCGGGTGGCCAGTTCCAACGCCTTGACAGCCCGGATGCAGAAGCAGATGGAACGAAGGGCAACGAAGCAGGCGGCGAAGAAAGCCGCCTTGCAGACTTCCGATGGAGTCCGCCGGATACAGAAAACGGCAAGGGCAGGA